>CAZFVS010000071.1:0-5642 GCA_964522265.1 uncultured Gammaproteobacteria bacterium
CATTAATTAAGTGTGCCTAATCCTAGAAGGTTTTGTCAAATCCTGAACAATTACATTTTTGAAGATTGACATTTCCCAAATAAAAAAGTATATTCCCTAACAATGGCTGTAGAAAGTTTATTTAATGGGGAATTTGTGGTTAAACAGGATGGTATTTATACCTTTGTACACTATTACACCCATCCTGAAACCGAACTCCGAATAGTTTTAGCAGGAATGAACCATGGAGGAGACAAAAAATATTTTGACAAAATTGCTTTCATACTCCAAAAGCTAGATAAAGTAATATTTGAAGCTATATCTTCCGACAATAGCTCTCCTGAAGAAAAACTCGAAGAAGAGAAGAGTATTCATAGCGAAAACCCAGACGAAGCTTTTTTCCCCGCAGTCGGAACTTATTTTCAAAAAGCAGACCAATATCTCAACCTTGTTGGTGAAGGGGGTGCTTTTGACTTTACAAACCCAAACTGGGTCTGTGGTGACATGGAGTTTTTTATGTCGCTTGAAAATAAAGACAGGCAACTGGCCCTTGAAGAGGAGATGCAAAAAAAATTAAGTTACATTCCAGCTGAGCGTAAAAAAGAGGTAGTTGAGTACGTTAAAAGATCTTTTGAAAAAATGGAGAGTAAGCAGTTTACCAAAAGAGATTTTGGTGAGAGCTTTGTATTTTTATATTCTGATCCTAATATAGTTAAATTATATTCAGAAATTTTAGGTACACAGCGGGAAGAGATGATAATGAACTGTTTTGATAAAATCGTTAACGAGGATAACCCTAGATCAATCGGTTTAAAGTACGGTGCAGCACATATTACTAATTTAAGATCTTTGTGTGAACAGAGGGGGTATCTACTCAACAGGTCAGTAGGATTTAGAAATTTGAAATTTTAGTTACTCTTTTCCTTTTAATTCTTACTTCCCATCTTTCTAAGATAAATTATGTACATAACTTGTTACAAATTAATTGACAAAATAATCTATTTCTGATAAACTAATTTCTATGAGAGTATCTGCAATAAATATTATTCCTGTATCTCAAGCTCGCAGCAAACTGGGTGATTTAGCTGAATCTGTTAAAGGAGAAAACTACATTGTATTGACTAAAGCTGGCAGTCCAACAGCAGCCTTGGTTGATGTTGATTATTTAACCAGACTTGAAGAAGAAGTAGAAAAAACTTACCAAAAAACTTTCATTGACCCCAAACTACTCCCTTATACCCGCAAATTTACTGATGATGAAATAGCTTTGTGGCTCAAAGAAGATTCTTTGTAGATGAAAACTGCTTTTTTGGATTCCAGCGTCCTTTTTACGGCAGTAAATTCCCCCATAGGCGGTTCAGCAAAACTTTTTACTATACCCGGTGTGCAACTTATAGCCTCAAAAATTATTTTAATTGAGGTTGAAAGAAATGTTAGAGAAAAGTTACAAAGCTACCATCTGGAAAGATTTTTTATGTTGGTAGGTAAGCTTAAAATTTTAGATCAAACAGTTGATGATAACTTGATAAATAGGGCTAAAAAAATAATCGCCATAAAAGATGCTGTAATCTTGGCAGAAGCCAAAAATTCACATTGTGAGTTTTTAATCACTTTGGATAGAAAACATTTCTTAACAGTAAAGGTTGCAAAATTTTTAGAACCTTCAAAGATTTTAACACCAAAGGAGTTTTTCGAAATAATTTAGCATAGGTTTTCACTCTTTATCCCTCAGCTCCTGCTCAATTCTGCGCTGGTGGTCTTTTTCCTTCAACACCTTTCTCTTGTCAAATTCCTTTTTTGACTTGGCCAGACCCACATCAACTTTAAACATATTGTGTTTTTCATAGATTGAAACAGGAACCAGAGTTGTACCTTTACCTGAAGTTTTTCCGATCAGTTCCTGAATTTGTGATCCATGGAGCAACAGTTTTCTTGAGCGCAGGGGATCATAATATTTGCTGCCTGTCTGGATCAGTTTGGGGATATTGGCATTAATTAAAAAAGCCTCATCGTTTAAGATACGCACAAACGAATCAGACAGATCCATTCTGCCTGCACGGATGGCTTTGACCTCAGCACCACTCAAGACTATCCCCGCCTCAAGATGTTCTAATATATGATAATTTCGTAAAGCTTTACGGTTAAGAATCCTCATTCTTCTGTTATTTTACCTCAACCTGGTAAATATTGTTCCCCTCAAGCAGGTACAGCTTTTTCCCATCAGAATCAACCACAAAGTCATCGGTATTTTTTAATTTTTCTCCTTTAATCTGGGCTAAATATTGCCCATTCTTTTTGACAATAACTATCCTGGTGTTTACTTTGTCTAAAATATAGACATTGTCTAAATCTTCCGGAACAAAAAAACTGTCAACCCCTCCCAATGGCTTATCCAATCCACCGATAGAAAAAAAGTCGCCTGCGCCTGCTGTAAACTTCAGGATCTGCCCGTTTTTTAATATCCAAACAGAGTAGTCTATTTTTAACCTATCCGCCCCGCTCAAACCAGGCTCTCCTTTTAAGTACTTATTTTTATCTGAATAATCCAGGGCTGCAGGCAGATATTTCCAGACCTGGTTTTTTACAGAATCAAGCAGGTAGATGTTGTTTGAGAAACCAAAAATATCAGAAATCTTCCCCCAATCACTATCAGGTTTTATAACCTGAGCTGCCTGAAGGCTTGAAATATCAACCCTAATCACTCCTTTGTCTTCTGAATAGACAAAAGCCAACGCCCCATTCAGTGAAGCGTATTTAGCATCACCAAGCTGAATATTGCCTGCTAAAATCTGATTGCTTTTCTTGGCCAGGTCTACTACTACTAATGTTTTTTTGTTTACATCCAAAAGTAATAATTTTCCCTGGGAAAATGACATTTTGCTGGCGGAGAAATCTTTTTTTATCAGGTCAAGGCTTAAAAATAACGGCCAGTCCGGGATCTCGGTAATTTTCAGGATACTTTTACTGCCTTCTTCAACCTCCTGTTTTAAGCTTAGCAGTTGAGGGTCTTTAGGTTTTATCTTTTGAGCCTCGCTTAAACTCAACTTGGCATCATCCAGATCCTTTATAGCCCCAACAGGATCAGAATCTTTTCTGTTTTGTGCTTGAGTGTACCTGTCTTTTGCAGCAGAATAATATTTAATAAACCGGTTATTTTTTTCGGAGGTTTTTTTACTTAAAAATGACCATCCAGCTATCATTACAACTGCAAGTATTAAAAAAATGATTAAAAAAAACCGCATTTTTTTGCTATGCCGAACTTGGTTTCCAAATGATTCCTCTTCTTTTTTACGAAAAACCATCCCCAGGATTAATCTGACACGGGCAACCACTGTTTCCAGCTTATTAAAAACTCTGTTGGTTTTTTGAGTGGGATTGGAAGCTGCAAATTCCCCCTCCAAGGAAACTTTTTCAGACTGGTTTTCGATTAAGACGGTTGCAATTGGACTGGAAATTTTAGACTGCAGCAAAAATATCTCCAACTCCTCTTCAAAAGAATCCAGCGGCTGGTTAAGAAAATTACCAACTATCTCATCCCCCAGTCCTTCCTGAACACCAATACCTAAAAGTAACAGCTTATCTTTCTCTTTTAAAAAACCAGAAACCAGTTGTCCGTTTCTTCCGGGTAATATAAGCTCGGAGATTTTTTCATCCCTTTTTAAAAACGCTTTGTGCTGGCCTGTTGAATATAAATACAATATTTCCCCCTGCCAAAAACTTACAAGTATCTGAAGATCTAAAACCCCAATAAGTTCTTTCTGAAGGGTTTCAATAAGCTGGGGGATTTTTATTGCAGGACCATCCTGGGAACTAAAGAATTTTTCTTCTATAAAAGGGTTTGTTTGTCTGACTTTGATAAAAACATCATCACCACTGCCTGAAATTAAAACAGCCAAACATGACTGATATACAAAAGCCTGGGCAGTTAATAAATCGGTGTTAGCGCCGATTGCCTTGGCAAATTTTATCATCTACTCAAAATATTCACAAAAATCCAACAAACAGTACTATAATACCTAATGCGACCAGGGCATGCAAAAATCCTATAAACCTTAAAATCAATCCCCCTTCAGTCCTAACAACCTGAGTCATCAACATAATCTGTCTTACTACCACCAGGCTGAAAATAAAATAAGCCGCTGAAAATAAAATGAAGGTTATTTTAAATAATAAAATAGTGCTGGTTTGGATAGGCAGGTTAGTAAGTAATGAGTCAATCGTCATAATTTTTAAATATTGCCTTCCCCTAAATCCTGTATGCGGTCAGCAACAAAATCAGGGTTGGGAATATTCCTGAATTCAATCCTCTGTCTTTCTGCTGCTGTTTCCACAAAAACATCTCCATAATCAAACAGGGCACCCCAAATGCCTTTTCTATGTGCTGACTGGCTCTGGACATCTTTTAATTCAATCTCTGTCACCTCGCGCGCTATCAAGGAACGGAAGTTTATATCCACCAGATGGATATTTGTAACTATATAAATATTAAAATACCAGGACAGAAAATTCTCTATAATAAAAGCTGTTACAATCATATACCAGATAATCAGTCCTCCTGAAAACTCCTGAACCGGTATATTGATCAAAAAGTTAATACCCAGAAACTGGTCAAGCTGGATTATGATGGCCGGAACAAAAAAGGCTGTGATAGATGCCACAACCCACGGAACATTAACTACCCAGTGCTGCCTTAAAAAGAGCTCAATCTTCTCGTTTTGTTCCTGATATTCAAAACTGATCTTGTCAGGGTGCTCAAAAAGTGAAGGGAAAAAATGAAAATGCATTATGAGTGGATAATAGCACAGGTAATTTTCAAGTACCAATTAGCTATTTCTTCTCCACATTAAACAGGGGTGATTTAATGGAAACATATCCCGGAGCCCGCAGGTTAAAAATGGTTTTAAAATCAGCCCCTGATATTGTTATTGAACCTGTATTGGTTGAAAAAGTGACATTGGCTGTACTCCCTCCCTCTGAATACACCACCGACGCACTGCTTACAGATGTGACTGCCCCACCATGTTCGTTTGCTTTACTTCTCATCTCTGATATAGAAAACGGGTTTCCGCTCCAGCAGGAGGTATCAACAGGCGAAATCCTGTCCCTTGAATCCCCTGACTGGTAAACTATCCAGGAGTTTAAAATATCAGACATCTCTTCATTGTTTAACCAGGGATGGGACCTGCCGCAGGATGCTCCTGAGCGGTCCCTATACCAACCTTTATAAAACCAGGGCGAACCGGCAATTTTTTCAAAAGCATCACCTGTCCAACAACCCCTTGAACCGCATTTGGTATCCCAACCGCCATTGTTGGTATAGCCTCCTGTTGTAGAAGAATACTGGGCATTTGGCCCGCCCTCCAAAACCCATCCTTTTGTTTCGTTTACAGCCTCTTCCCAAGCTCCACCTTTGTTGCTGTCTTTATAAACCTGGCATGATTCAGTAGGGCAGATTGAACCGCCCTGGCGCACCGCATAAGTTCTTGCTGCAACTGCCTGGGCTTTGAGGGCTTCTTTGGGAAAAGAATTAGGCATCTCATAAATTCTTTTCATATACTCATCCTCAAACTTACTGGTCCCGTAACCTGAAACATTAATAGTTGCAGGTACGTTATAGCTTTTGTTCAGTGACGCTACGGGGTAATAGGCTGCCAGAACCTGCT
>CAZFVS010000072.1:0-3349 GCA_964522265.1 uncultured Gammaproteobacteria bacterium
AATGATGGTAACTCCTCAAGACTTGTTTCACTGGGTCATGTTCCCTCTCCTGTACCTGGTATAATTTCGGATTCAGACTTGGATTTAGAGGCTGTTGCAACTGCAATTAAAAACCTGGTGGAAGAGATTAAATCGCCAATCAGGGATGTAGTGATTGCACTGCCGGAATCAAGGATTTTTTCTTTTTTTATTTATGATCTTCCTTATCTCAGCGACGAAGAACTTGCCCAAGCAATTCATTTTGCTGCTGAAGAGTTTGTGCCAATGCCCATACAAGAAGTAAACCTAAATTATCAAGTTATCTTCCGGTCACCGCAAAATGATCCCAAAAGCAGAACTGTGGTATTTGTAGTGGCTTCACCAAAAAATTTAGTGAATAAATATCTTAAAATTTTACAGATGGTAGGGCTTAAACCCTTAGCAGTAGAAACTGAAATCATTGCCGCTACCAGATCATTGGTGAGTTCTAATCCCTATTCACCTACTACCCTGTTGATACAGTTGGGGTCAACAACTACAGATTATGCGATTATCTCTGAAGGCCTGATACTTTTAACAAGGTCTATTTCAACAGGCGGGGTTGCACTTACCCGTGCAATTGCCCAAAATTTTAATTTTGAACTTATCCAGGCTGAAGAATATAAAAAAGTTTACGGGTTGCTGGAAGACCAGTTAGAGGGGAAACTCTTCCAAGTGCTCAGGCCGATTGTAGATGTAATTGCAGCTGAGGGTAAAAAAGTCGTACAAGCCCATGAAATTCAAAACCGCCAGCTGCCTGTCAAAAGGATTGTTCTTACGGGTGGAGGATCCCAACTGCCTGGTTTAGTCAGATATTTTGCCAATATTTTAGGCCTTGAAGTTCAGGAGGCAGATCCCTGGTTAGATATCGCCCTAGATGCTAATTTAAAAAGTAAATTGGTAGCAGAGGGCGCATTTTACTCAGTGGCTATAGGGTTAGCACTAAGATAGATTAACATTAACAGTCAATGGAAAAGATATCAATCAACCTTTTACCTCCAGAAGTAGGAGTTTTAGCCCAACGAAAGTCAAATAAAAACGTACTTGTTGTGATTTCCGTAGTGCTGCTTGTTTTATCAATAGCCGTATCAATGATAATGCTTGGGTTCGAGCTCTATCAGAAATCCAGCCTGTCGGAGGTACAAAAGAAATCAGCAACAATAAAAAACGAGATAACTTCACTTAGTGAAGAAGAAAAGTTAAACTTTGTGCTTAAAAATAGGTTACAAAAAATCAGCAAAATCTACCCCAGGGATATTTATCAATCAAAGTCATATAATTTTCTTACATCTCTAGCGCCTCAAGACATGAGGTTGTTGTTATACTCTGTTGACCAAACCGGGAAAATTTCACTCTCAGCTGACACTATGAGCAATCCGGCATTGGAAACGTTTTTCAATAACCTGACTGATCCTGCAATAAGTGAGGGAAGGATTAAGACTACGAATATTGATAACTTAAGCTTAATACAAAACGGTCGTATCAAATTTGACCTGACAATTGCCTTCAAGGAATAAGTTAATGATCAAGAAAATCAAAGAAGAGATAACCAGACATAAACTCATTGTTTTTCCGGTTTTCTCGGGTCTAATCTGTCTTCTTGTGATAGTTTTTGTAATATTTCCGCACATCTTATCAATTAACGAAACGAATAAAGTTTTAGATAACACCAAGAAAAAAAATGATGCCTTAATCAAAAAATTAGATATCCTGAAAGCGATAGATAAGGCTGTTTACCTAGAGGATACCCGGACGACACTGCTGGCTATTCCTGCAGATAAAGATGTACCTGAGGCAATCAGTCAGATAGCGTTTCTTTTAACGAGTAATAATCTAACGCTTGATAGTATGATATTTTCAGGCGGAAATGCTGAACAGTCCGATAAAGATGTTAACGACTATCGACTCACACTAAATATTGCCGGAGAAACAAACTCGCTGAAAGATTTTATATTAAAAATAATCAATGTTCCTAGATTGATGAGGATAACTAAACTTGATGTGAATGGTGGTAAGGCATCCGGTGACATCCAGGCGACTGTTATTTTGAATGTTTTTTTCCAGCCCCTACCCTTAAGTATCGGCAACATAGAGCAACCTGTTTCTACTGCTTCTGCTGAAGAGTTGTCATTTTTAACCAAAATTAAAGATTATCAAAAAAATGTCCCTTTGCTCAGCACGCCTAGTATTGATGGTTCCAGCGACATCACAGGCTCCAAAGGAAAGATTAATCCGTTTGAATGATCAAGTCGGGTCTTGTTTTTTTAGTCTTTTCCACTGATTTTCCATATCGCCATCTGGCTACTTCCTGATGGTTTCCCGAAAGCAAAACATCTGGTACTCTGTCACCCTCAAAAACTTCAGGTCTGGTATATTGAGGATATTCGAGTAAATTTTGCTCAAAACTTTCATCCCGGGTGGCTTCTTTCTTGAGTACCCTGGGGATTAGTCTGGTGATGGCGTCTATACAAATCATCGCCGGTATCTCTCCGCCTGTTAAAACATAATCGCCAATTGAAATCTCCTCGTCTACCCAACGCTCTGTAAATCTTTGGTCCACTCCTTCGTAGTGTCCGCATATAATAATCAGGTGATTGAATTTAGAAAGTGCCCTGGCTTTAGACTGTGTGAACTTTGTGCCGGAAGCAGACATTAAAATGGTATATGGTTTTTGGGTTGAGATTTTACCATTGGTGACTGATGTATAAGCTTTTAATAATATATCAGCTTTAAGTATCATCCCAACTCCCCCGCCGTAGGGTTTATCATCAACCTGAAGATGTTTACCCTCCCCGAATGTTCTGAGATTTATCAACTCAAATTTAACCTTACCGCTCTTTTTGGCTCTGCCTAAAATTGAAAAATTTAAGATAGGAGGGAATATCTCTGGAAATAAGGTAATAATGGAGAATTTCATAAGCAGTTAATCCCTTGTTATGGTTCGTTTGCCAACTGCTCCACAGGCTCCTTAAGTTGCAAATTAACCATGACGTTTTCTGCCATAGCCCTGATAATTAATAATTTTCTGATAGTTTTGATAGTCTGCCCGTTTCTGCCGATGACTATTCCCATATCTGATGGATCTACACTAAGTATCAAATTAACTCCTGAACCGTCGCGTTGTTCCTCTACAGCCACAGCCTCCGGTTTATTAACAATCTGTTTAACAATATATAAAACTAAATCTGTCATCTCTTTAAGGCTCCTTAGGTAACTCTGGGGCTTCTTGGGTAGTTGCTGTTTTTGTCTGGTTCGGGTTATTTTGTTCTGTCTGTTTTTTGGATTTCCTGGGTGGTTTTTGGGGGGCTTTTCCGGTTATCTTTAAAAATCC
>CAZFVS010000072.1:3359-5637 GCA_964522265.1 uncultured Gammaproteobacteria bacterium
AAGGCTGTGCTCCTTTTTTAACCATTCATTAATCTTGTCCTGTTTTAAATTAATCTCTTTAGGCTCTGTTAAAGGGTTGTAAGTTCCCAGCAGCTCTAAGAATCCGCCGGTTCTTTTGCTGCGCTCATCAACAGCAACAACCCTGTAAAACGGGCGTTTTTTGGCACCTATTCGCATTAAACGTATTTTTACCGGCATATTGTAGCAGAATTATAGCTTTATACTGAGGGAAGAGCAAGCACTAATCCTGTTTGGACAAAAGTTCCAATGCTTGTGATGCTGCCCGTTCTTCAGCAACCTGTTTGCTTGATCCTTTTCCTTCGCCGATTTGTCTGCTTAGTAGGAATGCACCTACTTTGAACTGTTTGGCGTGATCAGGGCCGGAAGTTTGCAGGATCTTATATTTTGGGGACTGTTTCGTCTGGGTTTGTATTAATTCCTGGAGCAGAGACTTGGCATCTTTTGGCGGGCCACTTTTCAGCTCTTCAGCAAAAAAGGGCAACAACTGTTGTTTAACAAATTCCTTGGCAGCTTCCATACCTTGATCGAGATATACCGCACCCAAAAATGCTTCAAAAGTATTGGCAAGGATTTGGGTATTATCTCTTCCCCCTGACATCTCTTCCCCTTTTGATAACCTCAAAAATTTTCCTAAATTTAAAGCCCTGCCAGCTTTTGCTAAGGATTGGGTTTTGACTATATAAGATCTGAGGTTAGTGAGATCTCCTTCTGCGTCAAGAGGCCTCAGGTGGAAAAGGAATGAGGAAACGATCAGCGACAGTATGGAATCCCCTAAAAACTCCAGTCTTTCATTTGACTCTGTAGCCTGTTTGGCTTCATTTAAAAAAGATCGGTGTGTGAAAGCTGTCTGGTAGACGCTCTTTTTAAGCAGGTCTTCATTAAACAATCAGAACTACCTCCTTTCCGAAGTAGTGGTTACTCGATGCTTTTATCTTCAACTGTTTCGATAATATCGCTTACTGAATGGAGCTCTGCTGTCTCTGTTGGATCAAAGGTTATATTAAATTTGGCCGATATCGCCGAGAGTAAGTCAGCAAGTTCAATAGGCCCCAACCCCAAATCCTCCGCTAAAGAAGCATTAAGGTCAATGTCGGCAACAGTGATACCAAGATGTTTTGCGATCTCCTCGATAACCTGTTGTTGCATAGTTTTAAGTTAATGTAACTGGTGTCAATAAGTCAACCCTGCAGTTTTTAAATATTAGACATTAATATTGTTATCAATAATTAATTTTCCTAATACCCCGTTTATAAAAGAAGGAGAAGACTGCCCGCCAAATTCTTTGGCAAGCTCTACAGCCTCATCCACGATGACTTTTGGAGGGTTTTTTCTCTCCAAAGTCAGCTCATAAACAGCCAGCCGCAGAATTGCCAGGTCAACCCTATTGATCTTATCTATTGGCCAGGAAGGCGCTGATGATTGTATCGCTATGTCAATGGGTTTTAAATCAGCAATTATCTTTTGCACCCTTTCAGCCTCAGGCATCTGATCTTTCTGAAATGCCCAGGTGAAAAGTTCCTGCATATCCCTTATCCTTTGCAGGTGTCTTGGGTCATCTGATGTTTTCATCTACGCACGGGTTACAACAGCTTTTTTCTTAACTTCCCGTATATTTTTACCGGCATAAAACCCGCAGCTTCTGCAGGCCATATGGGCCAGGGTTTTTCCATTGCAGTTTTTGCAGACCACTAAACTTACAGCTTCCAATATTATAGAAGCCCTGCGGGTTCTCTTTCTGGCTTTAGAATGTTTCTTTTTTGGTTCCTGCGGCATATCGGAGCCGCTGCACTATGCTTTGATCCAGCGGCGAGATCGCTTGCCCCGCACCATATATAATTTAATCAGGCATTGCGCCTGATGTTATAGTTTCTAATTTTAACGCAAGTTGCGGGTATTTATCAAGCGTTGGATTGGAATCTAATATTTTCTTGGCTGAACCCCGGGTTTTTTCAATTAGGGTTAGATCAGATAAAGATGCAATTTTACACTCAAAACGGCCGGCTTGTTTTGTTCCGAAGATCTCCCCTGATCCTCTTATCTTTAGATCCAATTCAGAAAGCTTTAATCCGTCAAATATTTTTTCAAGGTTTTTCAGTCTGGATTTAATCGAGCTATCTTCGGTTGATGGAAACAGTAAGCAAAACGATTCCTTCTCTCCCCTGCCAACCCGCCCCCTTAATTGATGAAGTTGGGCCAGCACGAATCTTTCTGCTCCCTCGATAAGCATGATTGTTGCATTGGCAACGTCAACACCGAC
>CAZFVS010000073.1:0-5612 GCA_964522265.1 uncultured Gammaproteobacteria bacterium
AGGGCTATAGCAGATCAGGCGAGGACCATCAGGATCCCTGTCCATATGGTTGAAACAATCAATCGCTTCAATAGAACCCAAAGGAGATTGATGCAGGAGCTTGGGAGGGAGCCTACCCCGGAGGAGGTGGCAGAAGTTTTGGGTATAGACCCCTCAAAGGCGAGAGAAATAGTTAAAGTTTCTCAAGAACCGACCTCTTTGGCGACCCCAGTGGGTGATGAAGATGACTCACAGCTTGGTGATTTTCTTGAGGCTCCGGGGTTGAAACCGGATGAACAGGCAACAAGGGAGCTTTTAAAGGGTCAGCTTGATGAAGTACTGGATACCTTGTCTCCCAGGGAAAAACGCGTTTTGCAACTAAGATTTGGGCTTGAGGATGGCAAACAGCGAACATTGGAAGAAGTAGGTAGAGAGTTTGGTGTTACCCGCGAACGTATCCGTCAGATCGAGGCTAAAGCAGTCAGAAAGCTAAAACATCCAACCAGAGCTAAGAAGTTGAGGGATTATTTGGAATGAATTATATGCCGGAAACGTTAAACAGCCTGCCGATGCCATAGGTTACTGCCATGGCAATAGCTCCGCCGGTTGCAACCCTAAATATCGCGCGCAGCATCCCTGCCCCGCTTCCCAAAGCACTCAGCACTCCGGTTATTACCAGTGCGATTATGACTGAAACAAAAGCTACAGGGATTCGGATTTCGGCCGGGGGAACCAAAATTAATACCAAAGGTACTATTGCGCCTACCAGAAAAGCAGCAGCTGATGCAAACGCTGCGTGCCAGGGGTTGGTTAGATTATGGGGGTCAATATGAAGCTCTGCCTCGGCATGAGCTGCAAATGCATCATGTTTGGTTAACTCCTTAGCAACAATCAAGGCCGTTTTTCTTGATAGTCCTTTCCGTTCGTAAATAATTGCCAGTTCTTCCAGCTCTTCTTCTGGAAATTCACGCAGTTCATGGCGTTCTTTTTTTAAAAGCGCTTTTTCAGTATCCCTGGAGCTGCTGACAGATACATATTCACCAGCAGCCATTGATATAGCGCCTGCAATAATTCCGGCTATTCCGGCTGTTAAAATTATTGACTGGGAAGTTGTGGCGCTTGCGACTCCTACCACCAGCCCTGCTATAGATACGATTCCGTCGTTCGCGCCAAGTACAGCTGCGCGCAGCCAATTAAGTTTTGCAACATTGCTTGATGAATGAGGTTCTGTCTGTGCCGGACCCATTTTATAAACAATAAAAATTATACCCCAGAAATGCTATTTTAGTTAGGGTGGATTTCAAGCCTACTAAATGGTAGAATTTAAGGTACTTTAATGTTCCTCGGTAGCCATGTACCAAAAAGGTATATGGTCATGAACCGAATTACATTCAGGTTCATGGCTCAATAGTAGACCTGCCTGCCGGTAGGCAGGGCGGCTCATTCTGAACACTTTGTTTTTAAAATCAAACTATCATTCCTAGTAATAAATACTTGACAATACTTAGTCCGAATTTGATAATGCAAATATGGGATATGTCGGTAAATTAGAGGAAAAGATTAAAGCTCAAGTATTACGCAAAAAAGGTTTATCTTACGGTAAAATAATGCAGAGAATTCATGTATCAAAAGATACTATTAGTAGATGGTGTCGGGATATTGAGCTCACAACAGACCAAAAAAGAAAACTTCTGAAAAATAAAATGTTTGGTCAAAAGAAAGGCTCCATCATAGCAGCTAACAACAAAAGAAGGGCAAGATTAACTAGAATAAGAAATATTTTTGAAGCAGCCAAAAAACAATTAGGTAAATTATCTAAAAGGGATCGTTTTATAACAGGCGTAGCACTTTATTCAGGTGAAGGCTACAAAAACGATGGCAAAGGGGGATTTACAAACTCAGACCCTATTTTAATTAAGTTTATGAGCAGATGGTTTCAAGAATTTTGTGATTTGCCAATGAATAAATTAAGAGGAGCCATCTGGATACACGAAGGTCTCGACCATATTGCAGCAAAGTACTTTTGGTCTAAACTTACGGGTATTCCAGAAAAACAATTTCATAAGACCTATATAGCAAAAAATAAAAAAGATAGTAAAAAAATGAGAAAGAATATTCACCAATATGGTGTTTTTGCGATCCGCTTTAGTGATAGCGATAAGCAAAGAAGAATAATAGGCTGGATTTCAGCCTTGTTAGGTGGTAGAATTCCGTAAGTACATTAACAATCCTCGATAGCTCAACGGTAGAGCGGCTCGCTGTAAAAGTATTGCAGCTTTTAATGGAAACATTAATTGAAAAACCGGGTAAATTGCCATCCGTCGCATAAAGCTATGGATGGTCCTCCGGAAATTTATTAAAGGAGGATCGGGAAGCCTAATTGCAAAAATGTTTGCATATGGTAATCCGCAGCCACTCCCAAAACAAATGGGAAGGTTCAGAGACTAAAAATCCGATTACTAAATTCGTCAAAAAACGAACAAGTAAATGAGATAGTCCACCCCTTAAGGAAACTTTAGGATTAGTGTAACGAGAAGGTTCCTGGTTCGAATCCAGGTCGAGGAGCTAGCAAAATTCCGCCCTTTTGTGGCGGAATTTTGGTAACTTTTCGGGAAGAGATTCGTACCGCGCCCCATGAAACGGGAAGCTGTTCGCTCAATTTCTGAAAGAAATTGGGTATATAATCTTGGCCGAGGAGACAAACCCTGTTATTATATTCGTAGAATACACAAATTTACCTCGAGATAACCGCAAAAGGAAAGGTGTCAACCTAAGTCAAATGGAAGGTGGTATGCTTCGAATGGAAGGTGGTATGCTTCGAGGTGGTATGCTTCGCTAATGGACTAGTTAATTCTGCTTGGTTTGAAGATTTATCGTTTTTCATCTTAAAAAGTTTGATTACTACCCCAATAAATGCGATTAGATGAATGACTTTAGATACATTTAAAAGAATAATGATTGGGCTTCCGTAGGCAAGGGAGTTGTTTACTTGAATGGCTGTAAATACGGTAAGAACAATTTCTGAAGAAGCAAGCATTATTGATAAAAATTTTGCTTCTTTCCATAAGCGGATTGTTGCCAGAATAGTAAATATTATTGTTACTAATCCTGAGAGAGCAACTAGAATACTTGGTGAAACGAAATTCCCATTATCATCCGTACCTGATGCGATAACTGATAATAGATACGATCCAATTCCGATAATTGCGATTGTTCTATTTTTCATATTAATTTTTATATTTATTAATCAAATAAAAACCCAACCATTGTAAGTAAAGTCTTTCAATCCTTCACTTCACGGTCGGGCAGTTATAAAGATACAGGAATTATATTACCCGCTCTTTTTCTGAACTTGATGTTCTTTTATAAACGAATTCAAATCCTTCTCCTCCACTCTGTAATTTCTTCCGAATTTTACTGCTTTTAATTTACCACTCCTGATGTATTGATAAACAGTCAGAATATTAAGTTTCAAAAGACTTGCAACGTCTTTTGCTGTTAAGAACACTCTAGTTATCGCCATAATATAAATTACTATACACCATATTTATCTTTATTTAGCTATGGTTATTAGTAGTAATTAGATATTGAGTATAGCATATAATATATCAAAAAGCTACAAGGAGAAGCTGGTCTGTCAGTCCCTTTTTCTCTACCCTAGGCATAGGTAGTAAAAAGTATGCCAGTATCCTCAATTCATGCAAAGTTTGGCAAAAGAATTCAGTTACTCCGAAAACAAAAGGGTTTAACGCAAGAGGATTTAGCAGATCTTGTAGGTGTTGATAGAAGCTATATGGGGTTTGTGGAAAGGGGAGAGCGAAATCCGACGCTTGATAAGATTACAAAAATTGCTAAAGCAGTCAAAATTACGCTATCCGCACTTTTTCAGGGTGTGTAGTTTACCCGAAATGTCAATTTACTCTGACGAGAGAAACGTCCTTTCTGTAAAAGAGTTTAGGCTATTTTTAGGCTCTAAATAACCTAATTTTAGAGCCTTATGTATTGTAATGCATAAGAAATTGCATAAACTGATTTTTTCTACTATAATGCTACTATGCCTCGAACGAAAGATGAGATAAGAGCTTATCTCGAAAATAGGATGACGCTTGGGGAGGATACTCTCAGGGCTATGACTGTGGATAATAATAAAAAGCCATTACCTGCACGAGCGGTTTTTCTAGTGATAGATAAATATATTAGAGATTTCAGCGATAGAGTTAGTGCTGAGCCAAGATGGGTCGCCATACCCGGCCTTAGAGGAGTAGGGAAAACTACTTTAGTAGCTCAGCTCTATATAAAGCTTAATTGTTCTAAATACCACAAAATATATTTGTCTCTTGATGAAGCATCTAGAAGTTTGGGTACGTCAATAAAAGAACTGCTCGAAGTTTATGAGGAAATGCTGGGAACCCCATTCGAAAGACTTGACGAACCAGTTTTTATCTTTTTAGATGAGGTTCAGTATGATAACTCATGGGGGATCACCCTTAAAAATATTTACGATAAAGCAAAAAAAGTTTTTATAATATGTACCGGATCTTCAGCACTTTCTATCCAAACAAACCCTGATATAGCTCGTAGAGTTGTCTTAACAAAAATATACCCGCTAAGCTTTACAGAATTTCAACTTATTAAAGATCGGAAATATCCGCTTAGAGGTTTAGGCAATAGCATTAGAGAGGCTTTGTTCAATAGTAAAACAGGCGAAGAAGCATACGATAATCTACAATCTCTTCAATGGAAAGTTGATAGTTATTGGAAAGGAATAAAAGATAGCGATATTGAGAGCTATCTTAAGTATGGAACTTTGCCATCAGCTATTGCATTACGACAAGAACCGTTAATTTATTCACAAATAAATCAAACCTTAAATAGTGTTTTAAATAGAGATGTTCCTCAACTTAATACATTTGATAAGCAGACAATAGATAAACTAAGCCAGATTCTATATACAGTAGCGAGTTATGAGAGTACAAGTTTTAACACTATTTCACAGAACATTGGTTTAGAATTCAGGACTGTAAGCAGTATTTTTGATGCCTTAGAGAAAACTGAGTTACTAATCCGCATCTATCCGTATGGGCCACACGAGAGTCAAGCACGCAAAGCTTCTAAGTTTTTGTTTACATCCCCGGCGTTTAGAGCGATGTACTATAATTTAGTAGGTAGCACAGCAACTTTTGATGAATATAAAGGTAAGTTATTTGAGGATGTGATAGGTTTATATCTGCATCGTATATTTTCAAAAACTGACAATAGTATTACTTATGATAGCGCTCAGGGCGGTGCTGATTTTATTGTCGGTACGAGAATTCCTGGCCAGGGTGGGGGGATAGTGATAGAAGCAAGCTTAGGAGAGAAAAAGTACGAACAAGTTTATAATACATCTAAAAAAATCAACGCCAGGTATGGTTTTGTGGTATCACCTACCAATCTAAAGATTAGTAATGATAAACAATGTTTTGCCGTACCGCTCAAGTTCTTTCTTTTGATATAAAGTAGAGTTTACCCGAAATGTCGGGGGATTAAAGTGAGATAGTTAGTAGTTCCTGGGTTTGTTGAAGAGTAAGCTCGGGAAATTCTATCTCTTCTATCCAGGGTCATTGCATTCTAAGGAATTAAAGGATGGGACA
>CAZFVS010000074.1:0-5427 GCA_964522265.1 uncultured Gammaproteobacteria bacterium
CTCTTTAGAGCAGACAGTTGCAGTAGCTGGCCTGGTTCTGGACGCAACTGAATCAAGCAGGAATTTTGCAGATCCTAAGATGTTGAGCAGGATTGATGAACTTCATAAGAATGCAGCTAAATTAGAACAAAGAGCTCTTGGTATGAGATCAACTGGTGAAAATGGGATAGTGCTGCCTGAGGTCACAGAGGGAAGTTTCAGAGAAATAGTATGAAATCAGTATGGTTACTCTCAAAGAACAGGAAGCAGTTGATTATTTAAACAGGGCTCAGAGCTGCATTAATCCCGAAGATAATTTTTCCAACCTCCAGCTGGTTAAAACAATGCTCAGGATCGAATCGGCATTCATCCAAAGGCTGTCTGATAAAGACCCTGAGATGGCAAGAGTGGATATCGGCACAAGCGGTTTTCCACAGTTTGAAAGTTGGTCTGTTGATATACAAAACGCTTTTAAACAGTACGACCAGATAAAATCGGATAGGGCAAAGCTTTTAGCAGCACCATTTAAACAGTTTCTTAATGTAAATCCCAGGGGGATAATTGAGGAATGCGCCAAAGCTGTTGAAAAACTTGCGGATAACAGTTTATTTACAGGTGTTTTTGAGGGTATAACTGAAGCGCAAAGGAATTATTTAGGAAGGGAGGATACGCCCCTGTTACAAATTGACCCAAAACACCCGGGGTTACTTTTTGTAAGGCATCAAGAGTCGCCGTTTCAGTTAGAGGATTTTGACCCAGGAGCGCCTGTGATAGTTCAAAATATTTATGGAATAATCAGTAAACGCATAAAATTGATTTCGCAAATTCCCCAAAAAGCAGGTTTAAAGTATTTTGATGCGGCCGAAAAACCTTTTATGGTTTATTCAATACCTGAAGGGATAATCAGAGTTTTAATATCGGGATCTCCGATGCTTGTCCGAAGCGGTAAGGTATTTAAAGAAGCGGTTGAACAGGATGAGCATGGCCACAACAAAATATGCCGGATTCGTCATGACGGTGAAAGATCATACACGGACTACATATTTTATCAGGTTGAATGTCCCAACATTAATTTACTACCTAATGAACCTATCGGACTTGAGAAAAAATTTGCCGGTATCAATCCTGACATTCTCAACGCGGTTTTGAATATAGAAACAGCCGGATTTCAAAGACCGGCAGTTGACAGGCTGATTAATTTGCTGCCTGATTTTGACAGCCTGGCCAGAGATTCTTTTGATTTTTTCAGAAACTCAATAAACGGCACAATCCGAAATGATGTTCTTTTGGCTCAAGGTCAAAGTTATGGTAAGAGAATAGGCGAATTTTTCAGCTCTATTGATGATGATAATTTATCCATTCCTTTGCAGCTTGCTTTTGGGCAAGTTTTGCAACCCTTAGGGAAAGAGTTAGGTTGGGGGATAAAAGTTACTGAGGTTGATCCACGCCTATATACTCCGGAAATGGATATGGAACCGCACAAAGAAATTTTACCAAAAAAGAAAAGGAGACTACTGCCCTGGTGTTCAGGATGACAAATTTGAAAGAACAGGAAGCAGTTGATTATTTAAACAGGGCGAGGTCTTGTTTGCATCCCGAGGAAGATACTTTCTCCAACCTTCCCCTTATCGCAGCCATGCTTGATATCCAGATAGCATTTTTGCAGCACACACAAAATCTTGGCTTAAATGAACTTTCTACGGTTTCAATTGATGCAACCGGATTTCCCCAACTGGACTTTTGGCAGGGTAATATTAAAAATGCCCTCAATGCTTTTGAGGGGATCAGAGCAGTACGGGGTAAGTTTTTGGGTAATTTTCTGCAGCAGGTCATTAACGGTTCTGCCAGCGGCATATCCTCTGAAGGTAAGGAGCTTGTCAAAAATTTGGGGAAAGACAGTATTTTAACCAGGGTTTTACAAAGATTAACGGATCATCAAATAAGTCTTTTAACCAACCCGCCGGTTTACTTGTGTAAAAAAATTCCGGGTCTGCTTTGTACCACAGAAGGAGATCGTGTGCCATACACCCAGGATCAAAATAAGTATCAATTTATAGAAGTTCCACCGGTTGCCGGCTTAAAATATGTAGATTCATTATTACCAAACAGAACGCCTTTTATAACTTATGCCTTTTTACATGATTATTATCAGTATAACCGTTCTTCTGTAGTAAAATTAATGACCCCAACTTTGAGTATAATAAGCACAAGTTATGTACAGAAAACAGATCAGATAATCGAACTCCGGAGACCATCTGCGCTACCTGTTTATCAAAAAAGGATAGATATTTCGAGAAATTACGAAAAGTATACAAAACATCAAAAAGACAATGCTATTTTTTACGAAGGCTTACAAAGACTGCACCCTGCGGTGTTTCGGGCTTTTTGTGCGTTTGAGTCAGCAAGGTTTTCCGATGACTCAAGGGATGCTTTTATAAAAGCACTTCCAGAACTTAACTTAATGATAAAAAATACCCTGGAGTATTCCGGGCAAGTACTGCAAGGTGCATATATGTCTCAGACAGATGCTGAGAATTTTTCCAGAACCTTATCCTCAAAAACAGCCAGATTATTTGCATCTTTACCGGATGATTATTGCAGAAGGTTGTATCAGATTGCGCTTGGTGAGGCTTTAAAAGATGTGATCAACAAATCCGAAAAATTAGCCCAACCGGCGCTTCAGGCGCCAAAAATGCGAATGTTACCGGTACCTGATGAGAAATCCTTAATAAAAAGAATATGGAATGGTTTCAAAAGTGAATACGGTTTTACCGAGCGAGCATAGAGCGAGCATAGATTGAATTGACCAATTTTTCTATATCCGGAAAATATTTTTGCGCCAAGGTTGAACCATGCCGGATATATTTTGCGTATTCATCCCACTCTTTTCTCCCTGTAAATCTGACAGCTAAAGCCTCGGCCAGATCTTCATAAATCATTTCTTCGGGCGTGTAAAATGACCCGCCGTTTGCCCCCGGAATTTTATCAAGCATAGAAAGCGGCCGGGGGGATTTTCTAAGTTCCGACAAAACTGCCCCGTAGTATTTAAAGGTTTCATTTAAATCTGCTCTTGGGTGAAGTGTCTCCAGCGCGTCTACCATTTCGTAAAAAATTGCCGTGTGTCCTATTTCATGAAATATTTTATGCGTCATTGCCTCACCCCCGCTCATAAATTCCCCCTTAAAAGTTAAGGATCTGATATTTGCCGGCGGAGGTTTTTCTCCGATTTCCAAAGTTGTCTGAGGAAGCAGGGGAGAAACTTTTCTGATGAAAGAACCCGCGATGGCTGAATAAGTGTTGGCAATATCAACGCCTCTTCCAGATGTTGCACCTCCAAACTGTTGCAGTAAATCCCCGGCTTCTCTGGTCGGCAGAATCGTTCTTGATACCCATGTGTTTTTCAAAATTTCCAGCCTGATGTTGTATTTACGGCAAAATCTTTCTACCCTTTCATTTGCGCTGGTTTCATCTTCTTGGTTTGTAGTTTCTAATTCAGGTGGATCCATATGTTACTAATTGACAAAATTTAACATCTTCGCCATTATGTTTCCATTATACCTTAATTAATATGAAATATATATTCATCTCCGGCGGTGTTATATCTGGAATCGGCAAAGGTATTGCCACCGCTTCAATAACCCTGCTTCTTAAAGCTGCCGGTTACCGGGCGGCCCCGATCAAAATTGACCCGTATTTAAATATTGACGCAGGAACAATGAACCCGATTATTCATGGGGAGGTGTTCGTTTTGGATGACGGTTCAGAAACCGACCAAGATCTAGGCCATTATGAAAGGTTTTCCGGTCAGTCCCTGAATAAAACTAATTTTACAACATCCGGACAGGTATATTCTGCGGTTATTTCCCGCGAAAGAAGCCTGTTTTATGACGGTGAGTGTGTAGAGGCCCTGCCGCACATTACTGATGAGTTTATCGGGAGGATTCAAACTGCCGGTAAAGCCGCCAGGGCGGATGTAGTGGTCATAGAGATCGGCGGAACCGTTGGGGAGATGCAAAATTCGTTCATCTTTGAGGCAAACAGGGTGCTCAAACTGAAAAATCCTGCAGATGTAATCCATATCCATTTAAGTTATTTGCCGATCCCCCCCTCGATTGGCGAAATGAAAAGCAAGCCCGCCCAGATGTCAGTTAAGGAATTAAACAGTATGGGGATCCAGCCCGATATCCTGCTGGCCCGCTCAGAAGTGGCTCTGGACCAGTCGCGGCGCAGGAAACTCGCACTTTTTTGTTCACTAGCAGATAACGATATAATTTCCGCTCCGGATGTTTCAAACATTTATGAAATTCCCCTAAATTTGGAAAAAGGCAACTTGACAGACAGGATTTTGAAGAAACTTAATTTGAAAAGAAAAAAGAAAGATCTTAAAGCTTGGGAGACGTTTGTTAAAAAAACAGAGAGCGCAAAGGTGCCGGTAAGTATTGGTATTGTCGGAAAGTATTTTGCAACCGGCAATTTCACCCTGACTGACTCTTATGTTTCAGTGATTGAAGCGATCAAACACGCATCGTTTACCCTAGGTTTAAAACCTGAAATTACCTGGATTGATTCAGGGAAGATTGAAAAAGATATTAGAAGCCTCAAAGCTTTTCAGGGGATTATTGTCCCCGGAGGGTTTGGTTCCCGGGATGTTGAGGGAAAAATCGCTGCCATAAAATTTGCCAGGGAAGAAAACATTCCGTATCTGGGTTTATGCTTCGGTATGCAGCTGGCGGTGGTGGAGTTTGCCAGAAACGTTTTGGGTTTGAAGGATGCGCACACAACTGAGGTTGACTCCAACACCAAAAACCCTGTTATTCATATTATGCCGGATCAGGCGAAAAAAATGCTTTCCCGCGACTATGGCGCAACCATGAGGCTTGGATCCTGGGATTGTATTTTGAAACAGGGGAGTCTGGTGCAAAAAATATACGGCAGGGATAAGACTTCTGAGCGCCACCGCCATCGCTTTGAATTTAATAACCACTATTTGAAAAGCTTGGAAGCAAAGGGTTTGTCTGTATCCGGTATGTCGCCTGACGGTAAGCTTGTTGAAGTGATAGAATTGTCTAGCCACCCATTTTTTGTGGGCACCCAGTTTCACCCTGAATTAAAATCTCAGCCTTTAAAGCCCCACCCCCTGTTTTTGGGCTTCATCAATGCTGCCGGTAAAACCTGTATGCAATAACTTTATATTTCTGGGTGAATCTCTTTTAGTTGTTTTTAGTTGTTCAAAAACACCGCGGCTATAACCGCGGTAATCCATGGTTACAAAGGTTACAAAATTAAGCTATAGCATGAAGTTGTAACCCAAGCTGAATTGTGCTAAATTACCAAAATCAGTCCTATTTTTTATGATGGTTAATAGAAGCAATCCTTCTACGAAAGAGATACTTCAGCTTTTAGGTGTTGGTGCAATAGTTGTGGCTACTATTGCTGTGCCAGCATTGC
>CAZFVS010000075.1:0-5386 GCA_964522265.1 uncultured Gammaproteobacteria bacterium
CATTAATTAAGTGTGCCTAATCCTAGAAGGTTTTGTCAAATCCTGAACAATTACTGCCTGAAGGGTTGACTTTTGGGCTATTTTAAGATTACAATATCAACTGTTACTCAGGAAAGGGTGAGATTAGGGTGGGCTTGCCCCACCTTTTTGTTTATATGCCGATACAAGCTAGAACAGAATTTGCAGCTGCTTTAAACCAAATCGCTTCTGAAAAAGGGATTGATACAGCAGTGGTAATAGATGCTATCGAACAGGCAGCTTTGGCTGCATACCGCAAAGACCTCTCTTATAGAAATGAACCAATCCCGGATGATTTTGATACTCTTTCAGCCAAAATCAACCCTTCTTCAGGTGAGATAGGGATTTATAGAGGTGAAGTTAACATCACCCCTCCGGGGTTTGCCAGGATAGCGGCTCAAACAGCCAAGCAGGTGATTGCCCAAAAACTGCATGAAGCTGAAAAAGGGGCGATCATAGATGAATACGCCCAGAAGGTTAATACGGTTATTTCAGGCGCCATACAAAGGCAGGAAGGCAACACTTATTTCGTAGATTTAGGCAGGGCAGAAGGGATTATGCCGCCATCCGAGCAGACCAGGAATGAATTTTACTCTCCAAACCAGCGCATGAAATTTTTCATTAAAGAGATTAGGGAGGATGGCAAGGGGTCTGAAGTGGTGGTGTCCCGCTCTGATCCGGCATTAGTCAAAGGGCTATTCGCCCTGGAGGTACCGGAAATCCAATCAGGTGCAGTGGAGATTAAAGATGTTGCCCGTGAAGCCGGGGGAAGAAGTAAGGTTGCTGTTTTATCTCACCAGGATGGGGTTGATCCGGTGGGCAGTTTAGTCGGCCAGAAAGGGGTGAGGGTTCAAGCAGTCATAAATGAGCTCGGAGAGGAAAAGATAGACATTATCGCCTATTCGGAAGATCCGGCCCATTTTATTGCCGCCGCGTTGTCTCCGGCTAAAGATATGCAGGTTATTTTAAATGAAGAGATAAAGGAGGCGAAGGTAAAACTGCCTGAGAACCAATTATCGCTTGCTATAGGTAAAGGCGGGCAAAACGTGAGATTGGCCGCCAAACTGACGGGTTGGAAAATTGATATTGAAGGTAATAGTGAAAGCAGTGACAAGTTGTCCGCCTCCGCCGAAGCTTCAGCGGGCAAGCAAGAGTCTAGTCGCCAAAGACCCGTTGCTTCGCCGCGAGGCGAGCGAACCTCGCCAATGGCGGGAGTCCAGGAAGAAAATGAAAAAAAAGAAGAAGTAGAAAAGGAGCCAAAGGATGAAGACATCAAAAGAGAGAAGAAAGAGAAAGCTAAAAAAGAGAAAAAACTGAAAAAAACACTTGAGGCTGATAAAGTAAGTGAAAAGAAAAAAGAATGAAAAGTTTATGAATTTTTTGCAACTCTTTAATTCTTAATTTCTAATCCTTGCTTTTTCAGATTCAATGTTGTCATTTTAAAAATATGGCAGAACAGACCAGACCGCCTATCGTAACAATATTAGGCCATGTTGATCATGGGAAGACCAGCCTGCTCGATTTTATCCGCAAATCAAGCGTGGCAGCGCGTGAACATGGAGGGATTACTCAACATATTGGTGCATATCAGGTTCGGATGTTAGAGGTCGGAAGTCAGAAATCAGAAAAAGAAACTGCAAACAACACTCCAGATACCAATCAGCTAATAACTTTTATAGACACTCCGGGTCATGCTGCTTTTGAAAAGATGCGCTCAAGAGGGGCTAAAGTTGCTGACATCGCTGTACTGGTTGTGGCAGTAGATGATGGAGTGATGCCTCAAACAGTTGAAGCTATAAAACATATTTTGGAAGCCAAAATACCGATGATTGTAGCTTTAAACAAAATTGATCTGACAAGCATCGATATTAAGATCCAGACTGAAAAAATCAAAAAACAGCTGTCTGACCAGCAGGTTTTAGTTGAGCAGTATGGAGGCGATGTTCCGATCGTACCTGTTTCGGCAAAAACAGGGGTGGGGGTAGACAAGCTTTTGGAGATGATACTGCTGGTAGCAGAGCTGGGTGAGCTTAAAGGGGATCCTGATGCGCCGGTAACAGGAGTGGTGATTGAAGCCAGTATTGACAAATTTAAAGGGCCAATTGCGACCCTGCTGATACGTAACGGTACTTTAAGGAAGGGGGGCCAAATAATGCTTGGCGGGGTTAAGAGTAAGATCAGAGGAATGTTTGATTTTGCGGGAAAACCTATTGACAGTGCAGGCCCCTCAGCGCCTGTTGAGGTATTGGGTTTGGAAAAAGTGCCTGAGGTTGGGGCGGTGTTAGGGGAAGAGTCAAGAGTTCAAGAGTCAAGTGAAACCAGATCTTTGATCGATAAACTGAGACAGGCTGATACAACAACTTTGAATGTGGTGATAAAAGCTGATAAACAGGGGTCACTGGAGGCAATTGAGGAAGCATTAAGCGGGTTTAATACCGAAGGTGAGCATGTAAAGGTTGTATCTACCGGGACAGGAGGCATTATGGAATCAGATATAAAACTTGCTGCTTCAACAAGATCAATAGTAATAGGTTTTAACAGTCCTGTTGCGCCGACAGCTCAAAAAATTGCAGAGAATGAACATGTTTTAGTCAGGACTTATACCATAATTTATGAACTGATTGATGAAATAAAACAGGTGGTGGAGGAGATGTTAAAGGTAGGGGCGATTGAAGAGATTTTTGGGACCGCTCAGGTTATCGCTGAGTTTCCGTATGGTAAAAATGAGCGGATTGCAGGATGCAGAGTGTTGGATGGTCAGATTTCAAAAGGGCCAAAGGCAAGGGTTGTTAGGGGTGCGGCAGTTATCAGTGAAATGAAGATAAAGTCAATTAAAAAAGTCAAGGAAGAAGTAGTAAAGGTAGAAAAAGGGGATGAATGCGGGATGATGTTCGAGCCGCAGGTTGATTTCCAGATTGGGGATTTAGTGCAGAGTTTTAGAATATTATAGTATAATAAAAATATGGCTCTAGTTTGGGATTATGACCAAAAAAAACTCCATAAAACCGAATCAGGCAAAATCTTACTGCTTGAAAGATTGATTAACTATGGCAGAGAGGGGAATAAGAGGATAAAACTGGAAGAAGTTAAAAAGCACTGGAGTAAATTACACCTCTTACCCCTCAGAAAGAAATTATTTCAGCTTCTAATATGGGGAAAATAACTATTATTTCTTCTGAGCAAAAGCTATTACTTTCTGAATTTGCAGCAGACACATTTTTTAGTGCTAATTTTTATTTTTCCGGAGGGACTGCCCTATCTTTATATTATCTTAACCACCGTATTTCAGTTGACCTGGATTTTTTTTCAGAACAAGAATTCAACTCTCAAACTATATTAACAAAATTAAATCTTTTAAAAAATAAATACCACTTTAAAATTGAGTATGTCCCGGCTGAAGAAACTCAAGTTTATATTTTAACTTTCCCTAAACAAAATGCAGTCAAGATAGATTTTGCATTTTATCCTTATAAAAGACTTAAACCTTCAATTGTAAAAGATGGGGTTAAAGTTGACAGTTTATTTGATATTGCTGCCAATAAGTTATTGATGACAGAACAGAGAGCAGAAGTGAAAGATTTTGTTGACCTTTATTTTCTTTTAAAAAGATTTACAATTTGGGATTTAATAGGAGGAGTACATAAAAAGTTTGGATTAAAAACTGATCCGCTACTCATAGCTTCAAATTTTTTAAAGGTAGAGTCTTTTGAATATCTTCCTAAGATGATTTTGCCGTTAACTTTAGATGAGCTAAAAGATTATTTTAGAGATTTGGCAAAAAAAATTGGGGGTAAATTAGTTGAATGAATTTAGAATGTCTGGTTGATTTCCAGATTGGGGATTTAGTGCAGAGTTTTCGGACTCTTTGAGGAGTTTTGACAGTTACAAGAAAAGTTGATTAAAGTCAGAATCTCGTCAGAAAAAAGTGCCAATTTTGTCAAGTATTTTTGTAGGAATTAGATTATAAATAGCGGCAGGAGATTCATTGTCGTATGTATCATGAAAAAGAAAGTGCTATATCAGCAGTACTAGCTGCCAATGCTCTAGTTCCTCCCGAACAATTTCAAATCTTGCAAGGTGCTATTGGCCAGGAAGTCGCAATGGAATACCATTTTCGTAGAGATTATTCAGATGAAGCTGACGGAAATACACCGGATGATTTTGAAACAATAGAAAGGTTTATTTTAAAAGACGTTAGTTTTGTTAGGCATCCGAGGACTAATCTCAAATATTTGGCTTTTTTTAGAAATGTTAAAGATGATGCAGTATATTTCCCTTATTGGAGTTCAGAGAATGTGTTTGGAGATTATACAAATGTGCAAATTTATAATCTACAGAATTCTTCCGGAGAAGTGCTATGGAGTTTTAATTCTCCCGGGGCGAGGATAACCACCAGGGGGAACCCGGCAACTAATGATGAAATTGGGCAGGCGATCATAGATTGTTCCGAAAGCATGTTAGCTTTAAAAGTAAAACAGGGAAAATAATCTATGCTACGGTACAAATTCCAAAATCATTGGCAGATGGTCTGAAACTGTAACTTGCGGAACCTGAAATGTTATTACCTCAACATCTTTTGACACAAAAGTGTAGTCCGCAAATTTTTGCTCATCAGGTTGGTTATAAAAAGGGCTTAACTTGCTTCTGGTCCTTTTTATATTAAACTCCTTGATTAAATCCCTAAGTTTATTTTCCAAAATAGCCATGCTTTTGGTTTGCGGCATTAAGTTAAAATCCCCGCAGATAATTTTTGCCCCTGTATGATTATCTGAAAATTTCAGGATTCTTTCTAATTGTTTGATCCTGTCTTTGGTATCTAACTTATCTCCCGGGTACCAGATTCCATGACAATTGCAGATTAAAATTTTTTTACCGTTTACCCGGAAATTGACAAACTGTAAGTTAACCGGTGCGCCTTTGGTGTCATTTTCCAGATGGGCAAACCTTCTCCTGTACACAAAATAATCACCTTCATTGTCAATTTTAATGCTTCTTTTAACAAACATGCCTAAACCTGAGGTTAAATTATATTTAGCCCTGCCCTTGTCATCTATCCCCTCAAAAGCAGGGTAATAAAATTTATGGAAATCCAAAAAAAGATTTGAGAGATCCTGCCAAAGGTCAGCACGGATATCGTGGCTTAAATTTAGATGGTCTTTAGTATCAAATACTTCTTGGAAGCAGAAGATATCTATAGTTGAAATCTGTTGTGTCAGATACTCCATCAAAGGCCCAAAATCTTTACCTCCCCAAAGGTTCAATGATAAAAGTTTCATAGTCTGATTATACAACTGTTTGCTTGTGGCATTTCCAATTCAGAGTTTGGTGCAAAACCACAATTAGATCACCCCAGCAATCCATAACTTTC
>CAZFVS010000076.1:0-5342 GCA_964522265.1 uncultured Gammaproteobacteria bacterium
TTCTTCTGGCAAAAGATATTTTCAATTTCAGACTAAGTATAATAGCATTTTTTTTATTAGCTATTACCCCATGGCATCTTCAGTATTCAAGGCAGGCAGGCATTGAATCAGGCATGCTGCTTACCTTTATTATTTTTGCAGTCTGGTTTTTTATAAAAGGACTTAAAAAATATACGTGGTTATTAATATCGGTTCTACTTTTTTCTTTGTCAATCTATGTTTATGCAACGGCCCTAATATTTGTGGTAACTTTGAGTATTTGCCTTTTAACTCTTTTTTGGAAAGATATTAAAAAACAGGGGGTTATAAAAATAACACCTCTGGTAATTTTATGTTTTGTAATATTAATTCCGTATATAAATTTATATTCTAGCGGTAAGGCCGGGCAAAGATTTTCTACGATTTCAATTTTTGGCGATAAAGATATTAATGATGAGATATTTTCAAGAAGAAACCAAGAGACAGTTCCTTTTTCGTCGATATTTCATAGCCGTTTTTTAACTTTTAGCCAGGAAATTGGAAAAAATTACTTGCGCTCTTTTTCGACAGAGTTTTTATTTGTGAACGGTGATCCTAATCTTCGGCAATCGGTTGGAGGAGTGGGTGAGTTTTTTATTTTTGAACTGATTTTAATACTTTTGGGATTTTATGTGTTTTTTAAGAAAGGTTACAAAAAAGAAACCAAAATACTTCTTTTCTGGTTGTTGATTGCTCCTATACCTTCAAGTCTGACAAAGGATGGTGGTTATCATGCTTCAAGATTGATGTTTATGTTAGCTCCCCTGATTTTATTTGCAGCTCTGGGTTTAAATTATCTGACCGAACAGGTTAATAGCTTCAAGAAAATATTGTTGATTTTGATCACTGGTTTGGCTGTTTTAAATATAATAATTTATCTGCATAGGTATTATACAGAATGGCCGAAGGATAGTTTCAGATTTTGGCAAGGTGGGTACAAGGAAGCGATGAGCTATATTAAAACTGAGGATTTAAAATATTCAAGAATTTATTTTAACAACACATATGAACCTGCTTTGCCAAGATTTATGTTTTGGTATGCTTATGATCCTGTAAAATTCCAAAAGGTATTTCAAGGGTCGGCGACAGAAAAGGATATTGTGCCAGGATTTAATGGTTTTAAATTAGAAGATAAGTATTACTTTGGTATTGTCAATAATCTGATTGAGGATAAAGGATTTGCCCAATTAATGAAAGATAAAGAGTTATATTTGGTATCAGTAAGGGACGAAGTTGGTTCGGCTGATTGGGAATCTTCACCGCCGGTTCATTTGAATATATTAAAAAAAATATATAATCCAGTAAATAGGAAACCAATTCTTTTTATTGTTACAAAAAAAGATGTGAAAAATGACTAAACTTACCTCTCTATCCGTATTTTTCCCTGCTTTTAATGAAGAAAAAAATTTACCCGTTGTTATTGGTCAGGTTTTGAATCTGATACCAAATATAAGCGAAAAATTTGAAATCATCGTTATAAACGACGGATCAGTGGATGGTACAAAAGAAGTGGTAGAGAGAACTACCAGAAAAAATAAAAACGTAAGATTGGTAAACCATAAAAAAAACTTAGGGTATGGGGCTGCTTTAAAATCAGGTTTTTATAACAGTAAATACGACTATATTACCTATATGGATTCAGATGGTCAGTTTAATTTTTCACAAATAGAAAAATTAATTTCAAAAATTGAACAAGCGGATATAGTTGTAGGATTTAGAATTAAAAGGGCGGATAGATTGATACGGGTTTTAAACGGAAAGCTTTGGAATTTAATGGTCAGTTTTCTACTGGGAATTAATTTAAAAGATATTGATTGTGGATTTAAGTTAGTTAGAAAAGAGGTTATTGAAAAAATCCCCAGATTGGAATCAAATGGTGCAACTATTTCAGCGGAACTTTTGGTTAAAGCAAAAAAAATGGGATTTAAAATAGAGCAGGTTGGCCTTATCCACGAGCCCCGAAAATTCGGCAATGCCACAGGAGGCAACCCTTCGCATATTTTTAGGGCATGCTATGACCTGATTAAATTGCTGCCTAAATTATAAACAGAGTTTGCCAGACATATCTGGTAAGCAAAGCTTGTAATTTTTAGTAGTACAAAAATTATGAAAAGACTGCTTTTTGGAATAATCATTGTGGGGTTTTTATTAAGAGTTATTTGGCTGGATCAGTTTCCGGTTGGTTTTACAGGTGATGAAGCGCAGCAGGAATACAGCGCTTACTCTATCTTAAAAACAGGCAGGGATGAATGGGGGCAATTTTTGCCACTCTTCCCAAGAGGTTTTGGGGACTATAAACCGCCACTTTATACATATCTTTCTATCCCTTCAGTTGCAATTTTTGATCTTAATGAATTTGCCGTCAGATTCCCCGCTGCATTACTGGGGACTTTAACAATACTGGTAGCCTATTTTTTAGGAAAAGAATTATTCAGTAGAAATGTAGGTTTTTGGTCTGCATTTCTTTTGGCTATTTCTCCATGGAGCATACAATTATCCAGAACTGCATTTGAAGGGGGTATAGGAATACCGATATTTGGTTTAGGTTTGTTATTTTACTTATGGAGTAAAAGACCTAACCGTCTCGGATCTAAAAGAAACCAACTTTTTCTAATCTTATCATTTTTGGTCTTCGGATTTAATCTTTATTCCTATCATTCATGGAGACTGTTTATGATAATATTTTTACCGGTAATTATAATAATTGAGTATCTAAAAAACAAAAAATGGAAAATACTGCTCTCCCCAATTTTAATATTTTCCCTGTTTCTTTTGCCTTTAGTTTTTAATGCAGCAACGGTTTTAAAAAGATCGAGTGATGTAAGTATATTCTCAGAAAAAAACATAAAAAATTATTTCGTTAATAAAGATACTTCGGACTTACCGGAAAATATCGCGAGAATATTTGACAACAAAATAATATTTATAACAGACCAATTTTTGACCAATTACCTTTCTTATTTTTCACCAACGTTTTTTTTCACCGGTTCCAGACCGGATAATTCGTACCTTAATTTTCCCGGCACACCTTTGATGTATTTTGTGGAAATAATATTTGTAGGTATTGGCATCTTGGGCTTGGTGAAAAATAAAGAGAAAAGTGCAAAATTAATTTATACATGCCTTATTTTCGCCCCGATTCCAGCTGCATTAACTGATGGTTTTAATGCACAGAGAGCCACTACTTTTTTACCCCTGATGACAATTATATCTGCATATGGACTAAACTTAATTATTTCGAATACAGGTATTAAATTGTTTAAAAAATTTCAAAGTTTAATGAAATTTATTCCAATTTTTGTCCTTCTTGGTAGTACAATTTTATTTCTTTATAACTATATCTATAAATTACCCAAACATCCCGCTAGTAATTTACGGTATGGATACAAAGAAGCTTTTTTAAAAGCGATTAATTTGGAGGATCAATTTGACTCTATTGTATTTTCGAAAGAGTTTTCAATGCCGCAAATATTTATTGCATTTTATAAAAGAACAGACCCTTGGTATTTTCAAAACTCATCACAAGATTGGTTAAGGTATGAAAAAGCAAATAAAACTTATGTAGATCAATTGGAGAGCTACAATCTAGGAAAATATGAAATAAAGGATATAGATTGGGAAAAAGAACTTAGAAGCGGTAAAAATGAGTTATTGGTAAGTTCTATCAATAACTTTCCAGAAAACGTTAAAGCGATTTTTGATATTAAATCCCCCAAAAATGTTATTATTTATAGATTGGTTTCAACGAGTGAAAATCAACCCGCGGAAGTGCGAAAATGAAACAAATAAAACTATCAGTTATTATTCCGGCTTATAACGAAGCAGAAAATTTTAAAAGAGGGGTGTTAGACAGGATTAATAAATTCTTCAAAAAACAAAAATATTTGTGGGAGGTGATACTGGTTAATGACGGGTCTACGGATGCAACCTTCAAGTTATTAAAAAACTTCTCATTGAAAAATTCAGGATTTAGAGTTTTAGATATACCTCACGGAGGTAAGGTGGCAGCTGTTACAGCCGGAATAAAAGATGCAAAAGGGGAGATTGTATTATTTACGGATTTTGACCAATCAACCCCGATTAGTGAGGTAAAAAAAGTTTTACAAAGTTTTAATAAAGGAGCGGATGTAGTAATTGGAGAAAGGTTAAGCAAGGATGTAAATAGAACCTTTTTCCAGCATATCCGAAGTAAAATCTTTAACGCAGTTGCGCAATTGGTTTTGCTTCCCGGGATAAATGATACTCAATGCGGTTTTAAAGCATTTAAAAATGAAATAGGTAAAAAATTATTTAGTCAGCTGAAAGTTACCCAGCGTACGCAAAAGGGTGGTTATATGGGGGCTTTTGATGTTGAAATTCTTTATTTAGCCAGGAAACAAGGATATAGAATCATCCCCATTCCGGTTTCATGGCAATATTTTGAATCAGGCAGGCTTTCTCTAATGGAACCTATAAAGATGTTCAGAGATATATTCTTGGTGTTTTTTACGAGCCTTCTGGGTAGGTATAACATAGCTTGGTTTAAAGAAAATAATACCGGTTTTAGATATCATTTTGTTGCAATTTTTATTCTGCTGCTCCTAACCATTCCTACGTTAATTGGTACTATACAACCCGGATATTTCAGAATGCATGATGATTTGCAGGCTATGCGCCAATTAATTATGGATAAATGTTTCAAGGATCTGCAAATTCCCTGCCGTTGGTCCCAGGATTTAGGTTATGGTTTTGGTTATCCCCTTTTTAACTTTTATCCCCCCCTTCCGTATTATTTTGGACAGATTGTTCATTGGGTTGGGTTTTCTTTTACTGATACCTTTAAAGTATTGGTGGTGTTGAATTTTATCGTTACAGGATTAACCATGTATTTGTTGGCTCAAACCTTTTGGGGTAGATGGGGAGGACTTATTTCAGCTTTATTTTATGTTTATGCTCCTTACCATGCTGTTGATGTTTATGTCAGGGCAGCGATAAATGAAGCTTGGGCGCTTGCCTGGTTTCCCGTTATATTTTGGTCTTCATATAAATTGGTTATTACCAAGAAATGGTTTTATGTTCCAATTCTTGCACTATCAGCCGCTTTTTTAATGTTATCGCATAACCCGATGCTGATGATTTTTGCACCATTGTCAATAATTTGGGCAATTTATTGGTTGGTTGTGACAAGAGAATTTAAGGTTGTTTTTAAATTGGCTGTTGGAGGAATTTGGGCTTTGGGTTTGGCTGCTTTTTTTACTCTTCCGGTCATATTTGAGCAAAAATATGCCCATGTTGAAACTTTAGTAATAGGTTACTTTAATTATCTGGCTCATTTTGCCAATATA
>CAZFVS010000077.1:0-5250 GCA_964522265.1 uncultured Gammaproteobacteria bacterium
TTGCAGACTTCTAAGATATTTTTTAATATCTTCTGTTGGAATATTAACCCCTATCAGTGAGTCAAGTTTTGAATTTGTCAGTTCGATACTTTTTTGTCCACCTTTATAATCTCCAACAATAGTTAAGGCTATTAATTGTCCGCCCAACCCCTGATACATTTTTATTGCAGCATCCAAAGCCTGGAATAATCTCTTTTTAGTTAAACCATGATAAAATCTTTTACTTGCTTCAGATGATAGTCCCAGTCTGGTTGAAGTTGCCCGCAAAGCAGCAGGATCAAAAATTGCTGCTTCAAGCAGTATTGTTTTGGTTGAATCAGTAACTTCGCTGTTTGCTCCTCCCATCACTCCTGCTATTCCCAAAGCTTTTTGAGGATCCGCAATTAATAAATCTGTGGGTTCTAGTTCTCTTTCTTTTCCGTCTAGCGTTGTAATCTTTTCACCCTGTTTTGCAACTCTAACAATTATCTGCTTGCTTTCAACTTTATCAGCATCAAAGGCATGTAGGGGTTGGCCGTACTCAAGCATCACCAAATTTGTCACATCAGCGATGTTGTTTACAGAACGCAAACCGCAATCAGACAACTTTTTTACCCATGTGTCAGATGATTGTTCAACTTTCAGGTTTTCGATCTTTGCAATAATATAAACAGGACAAAATGTGTTATTCTCAATACTAACGTTTACCTTCCCACTTGACATGTGGGAACGTAAATCTTGATCGTCATCTGAAAATTTAATTTCAGATCCGGTTATTGCAGCTACCTCATATGCTACTCCTCGCATAGATAATAGGTCAGCACGGTTATAACCCTTCATATCGAGTTCAATAAAATTGTCCGTAACTTCCTTGGTTCCAATAGTGCGCAAAGACAGAAGACGAATCACTTCGCCGATATCGTTTATTGCAACCAATTCTTTTAGCCAGTCAATTGATACTTTCATTTTGTACTTCTCGATTCGTTCCACTCGCTCGAAGAAAATTTTTGTTCGATCCGGCGAAGCCGGAGAGAACTACAATACTAAAATCTTTCTAAAAACTTCAGATCTCCTTTTAAAAATTCCCTGACATCATCAATCCCCCATTTAAGCATTGCCATTCTGGCAGGTCCCACACCCCAAGCGATTCCTGAATAAATATTGGGGTCAATACCTCCATTTTCTAAAACCTTTGGGTGGATCATCCCTGCTCCTGCCAGTTCCAAAAAACCCAAACCACCACAAATTTTGCATCCCTTGCCCTTACAAAAAATGCACTCTCCTAAAATTTTTGCTGAAGGCTCTGTAAACGGATAGTAACCCGGTTGCAGCTTGACTTTGATCTCCTGTCCAAACATGTGCTTTAAAAAATATTCGGAAAGATATTGCAGGTTTGCCATACTCAAGCCTTTATCTACATAGACGATTTCAAATTGATCAAAGGTGTGTTCGTGTCTGGCGTCCAAATTTTCATACCTGAAACATCTCCCAATGCTCATCATTCTGATTGGCGGCTTAAACTCTTTCATAATATGAATCTGGGAATTCGAAGTATGGGTCCTCAGTAATAATTTTTCCTCACCATTGTCATTTCGAGCGGAGCGAAGCGGAGTCGAGAAATCTCTTGATTTAAGGGACCCCTCAACATATAAGGTATCCCATAAATCTCTGGCAGGGTGTTCCGGCGGGATATTTAAAACCTCAAAATTGTTGTAATCAGTATCAATTTGAGGCGCATCATATTGCTGGAAGCCAAGTTTTGAAAAAAGATCAGCGATATCTTTTTCGAAAATTGTAATAGGGTGCAAATGACCTTTTCTTACCTTGTCATTTCGAACGGAGCGAGAAATCTCTAGATTTAACTCTTCATTTTCAAGTTTCCTGTATCCCTCCTCTCTTATCTCCTGCCGCCTGTCATTTATTGTCTTTTCCAGCTCTTGTTTTGTTTCATTAAACAAAGGTCCAATTTTCTGCAGTTCATCTTTTGGCAGTTTTGGAAACTCCTTTGGCAGCAGGGTAATCCTGCCATTTTTCCCGAAAACTTCCAAAAAAATCCCGTCAAGCTCTTGCAAATTTTTAGCTTGTTTGATCTTTTCCAAAATATCTTTTTGAATTTGTTCAATCTTCTCTTCCATTTTTTGATTTTACCACAATCACAAGCTAAAACCAGTGCAACCTTCTATCCTAATCCGGCATTCAATTTAGATATGAAATGGGCGGCCATTTATGGCCGCCCAGAAGAAGCACCTATCCGACGCACCCGCTGTTTGCCAGAAAGCCCAGCAAAGCCAATATAATTCCAATGATTACCATTACCCGGAATCCGTCCACCATACTGTCACTCTCCTAAGATGCTAATTTGCCCATTCAAGGGCTTTGGAAAGTTTAACAAAAGATATTCAAATTGTCAACTATAGGTTTAATTTACAACCTGGGAGACAATTTTTTTGAAGTCTTCAGGATTGTTGACTGCCAGATCTGCCAGGATTTTTCTGTCAAGCAAAATATTTTTTGCTTTCAATTTTGCAATAAACTTTGAATAACTCATCCCCTCTTCTCTCACTGCAGCATTAAGTTGAGTAATCCAGAGTTTTCTCATATCCCGTTTTCTCTGTTTTCGTCCGGCAAAAGCGTACTGTCCTGCATGCAGCATGGATTCTTTGGCTTGTTTGACCAGCTTACTCCGGCCGCCTTTGTGGCCCTTGACCAGCTTTAATAATTTTTTATGTTTAGCGTGTGACGAGACGCCTCTTTTGATACGCGCCATAATAATTCAAAATTCAAAGGTCTAAATTCAAAATTGCAATTCAAAATTTAAAATTTTCGTAGAAAATTTCAATACTTTTGCCTTTTGATTTTTGACTTTTAACTTTGTTCTCCTCCCTTTCCCCTTACTTTAATAAAATTTAATATCCGCTCGTGCCAGGCTCCTCTGTTAACCTGGTTAAAATTCCTTGCCCCTTCCGTACCGGACATTGATTTATTAGATTGCCTGAAAAACCGCCTTGTTCTTCCCATATTTTTAAATACCTAACATCCGTTTAAACGATTTTACCATTGATTTATTCAAAAGAATCGGTTCTTTATGGCGTCTGAGTGCTCTGTTTGTTTTGTGGCGTTTGAGATGTCCTGCCCTTAGCTGATGTGAACGCATAATTTTACCGGTACCGGTAATCTTAACCCTTTTCATTAGTGCCTTCTTTGTTTTGTGCTTGATCTTCATATTATTGTTTCTTGATTACTTGTTTTAGAACCTCCTTTGCTTTTTCCAATTATCGCCGTAATACTTCTTCCTTCTACTTTTGGTTCACGCTCGATCGTTATTTTATCACCGAATATCCCAAAAATCTTTTTTAAAAGTTCAAAACCAAATTCCAGATGAGCCATCTCCCTGCCTTTAAACTTTACCCTGAAAAACACCTTATCTCCTGCGTTTAAAAACTCTTCTGCCCTTTTTAACCTGGTTCGTAAATCATGTTCCGCTATTCTTGGCGATAACCAGATCTCTTTTAGGGAGACATCCTTGGCATTCTTCCTGGCAGCCTGTTCCTTCTTACTCTCCTCATACCTGAATTTTTGAAAATCTAAAATTTTGGCTACCGGCGGTTTAATATTCGGGGCAATCTCCACCAAATCCAAACCCTGTTCATGTGCTTTTCTCAAAGCCTCTTCTTTGCTGATTACTCCAAGTTTGGTGCCATCAGAATCAATTACCAAAAGTTCCTGGCTTTGAATGTTTAGATTTAGACGATAATATTTACCGATTTGTTTTCCTCCCTAAAAAATAGTGGCCAGTCACCAGAGTTTGGAAACCAGTCACATCTTTTTAATTTTAGCACACTCACACTTTAGTGGCAATCTCCTGTTTTATTTTATCCAAAAATCCCTCTATATCCTGGTCAGCCAAATTCTCGCCACCCCTGGTTCTCACCGAGATACTTCCGGACTGCTCTTCCTTGTCTCCTACAATAACCATGTAGGGGATTTTTTGCGTTTGGGCATCCCTGATTTTAGACTGCATAGTTTCTGACCTTCCATCAACCTCTACCCTGATCCCTGAGGACTTAAGTTGTTCGAGTAATTTTTGTGCATAATTTATGTGCTTGTCTGAGATGGGTATAATTTGTACCTGGATTGGTGAAAGCCAGAGAGGAAATGCCCCCTGAAAATGTTCAGTTAAAATAGCAATGAACCTCTCAAAAGAGCCAAAAATTGCACGATGTATCATTGCGGGTTTTTTAGCTTGTCCTTTCTCGTCGATGTATTTCAAATCAAATGCCTCAGGCATATGAAAATCGAGCTGGACTGTTGCCAGCTGCCATTCTCTTTCTTGGGCATCCTTTATATGTAAATCAATTTTAGGCCCATAAAAGGCACCATCACCTTTTTTGTCTCCTACTTGAATTCCCTTCTTCTTTATAGCTTCAGATAATGTTTCTTCTGCCTTATCCCACATTTCATCTGTCCCAGCCCTAGTTTCAGGTCTGGTGGCAAACCTAAATTCAGGTTCAAAGTCTAGCTTTTTGTAAAACCCTATCATCATATCCAAAATATTCGATACTTCGTCAAAAATTTGATCCTCTCTTGCATAAATATGCGCATCATCCATAGTTAGTTGTCTGACCCGCAACAGCCCGTTTACCTCTCCTGACTTTTCCCTTCTGTGCAGCCTGCCAATTTCCATCAAACGCAAGGGTAGCTCTTTATAACTTCTTGGTCTAAACCTATAAAGAATAGTTGACTCAGGACAATTCATGGGTTTTAAGGAATACGAAAGAGTTTTAGACTCGTCATTTTCTTCAGAGAGTACTAAGTTGTACATATTATGTGCTCCGAACTTCTCCCAATGTCCGGATTGTTTAAACAACTCACTTTTAACCATGATTGGTGTAGAGGTTTCCAGGTATCCTGCATTTGAAGTTAATTCACGAATATATTTTTCCAGCTCTTTGAAAATAACCATTCCTTTTGGAAGCCAAAACGGAGCACCCGGGGCAATTTCATCGGTGAAAAAAAGTTCCATCTCTTGACCTATTTGTTTATGGTCTTTTAACTTTTTGTCGTCCATGGAAAATATTGTACTACAAAATGAAAAATTTGGCTGGTGTCAGTTTTACTGGAGAATTATTTATAAATTTGTTTATTTGCACTTGGGTATTGGTCAATTTACGGGGTCTCGGATTTTCTCATGTACACATAAACCTCATAAATAATAATAAGAGTTTGGTGCAAAACTCCTGGTAGGTTGATTTGACAAGTTAAAAGGCAACT
>CAZFVS010000078.1:0-5082 GCA_964522265.1 uncultured Gammaproteobacteria bacterium
GCTTCGCGTCTTAATCAGTTGAAGTTTCCTCCGATTGGTGGCTGTAGTTCAAAAGCAGAACGCCTGTTTGTGGAACAGGAGGCAGCGGGAGCGTTACCCGTCAGCCACCCCAAGAGAAGGTGTCAGATTCGTTCTAGGGTAAACCGGATTTTCCTGTATCAAGTTTGGTCATTCCATCCTCGTCAACCCTATAAACGGTAATTTTTAATCCATACATTGACTGTATTAAACTTGCTTGTTCCCTTGTAAACCCGCTGTTTTCCAAGAAAGTCCTCCCCACATATTGTCGGGTTTGTTCATGCTCCCTTAAGTATTTAATCAACTTTTCTAAATCTTTTTGGGTTAATCCATACTCATCGGCTTTATTTTTCAAATCAGCCTCAAACTTGCGGTACTTCTCCATATAACCCGTTGTTTTATCATTTTCGCAGTTTTCGTAAAAATCCTTAATTGCCTGAAAAACCGTTAGCCCATTCTTAGTGGAAAGAGACCTGTTTTCTAACCCGTATGACGGATACAAACCTAAGCGCCTTTTTACTAGAATAATTTGTTCCCGGGTAACACCAGCCTCCAATAGTTTTTTATCGTCAATTTCCGGACCAGTTGATTCGGTTATACTTATACTGCCTCCGGATGCAACAACAGATACCAACGTCCTCCTGTAATTATCCCACTTTTCTATTATCGACAGGTTTAGGGTATTACTTAAGTCATCCCCTTCGGCGCCTCCAACGCTGGGAAGACAATCTTGTGCAGAACCTACCCGGGGAGGATGTGTATGGAACAACAAATCATCGCTGGAGCCGTCCGGATTTATCCTGGGGGCTGGAAAAACAACATACTCTCTGCCAAACGGATTCGCCTGGAATGACGTTCCTCCTCTTGTTACAATAACCGACCTTGTTTTTTGGTTGTAGATACCGCCTATTTCGTAGGTCCGCGGTTTTCGCCCAAGTTCTGAAATAAAAAAATAAGGGTTAATTTTCTCAGGCAAAAAAATCTCAACCCGTTGGTTGGGAGAGAGGGTTTCTATAGTTTGGATTGTATTATCCAACCATAGATTTGGCTTAAACTCGCCCGCTTCTCCTGTTAAGGATTTTGTTTCTTCATCCATATATACATTTTATACTTTTAAACCTTCTACCGTTTTCTCAAATTCAACAACTGCAACTGTTCCATTCTTCCCGATTTGCTTAACATAGACTGTGAATGGCTTATCAACCCTAAATCCTTTTGTGTTCCACTGCCTGCACATAGCTTGAGTGGTGGGAATAATTTCTTTCTCTAAAATCTTATCAATATCAACCCATTCCAGTGTTCCATCGTCAGTATGAGGTAATTTATTATTTGCAAACAGGCCCCAAAAATAAAATAAGGTATATTTTCGATCAATTACACACCTTGCAAATTCAACAAGCGGGATATTTTTTATCCCTGTCTCCTCTTCCAACTCTCTCAAAGCACTATCCAGAACAGTCTTATCTTCAGGATCAACTTTTCCACCAACTCCTGTATAAAGGTTTGGAGCGAAGATCTTTTCTGCAGATCTCTTTAGCATTACAATTTTGGCAGGCGGGTTTTGATCAATTAAAAAAATAACATTCCACGCACGTTGTTCATGCATAGCGGAATTATATTAAACAAAGCAAAGAATTAAAATGGTTAGCTTGAATGATTAAGCTAGGAAACTAATACACCCGGAGGGTGTCAATCTATTGGCCTTCTGAATGTAATAGTTCTTTAGCTTCATCCTGGCGTTCCTTTAAGCGTATAACCCTTTCCCCCACCACCACATCTTGTTTGGTGTAAGCAGAGAATAGAAGTTTTAAGGATTGTTGAAATGTTACCCAGGATGGAATATTTTCTTTCAGAGAATTAAACTCTAAATTTTTTTTAACTTCAGCGTAGAAGACATAATTAATCTTATCTAAAATGTTATGAAAATAATCATACACGGGATAAATCTGTTTAATTTTAAGGTCGACATTTAAAAGTTCATGCAACACCCGTTGAAATGTTACTTGAGCATCTTCACCTTCCCGGCTTTCTCCTCCCACAGTAGACCAGTTAGGGATCACATCGTCTTTTTGTTGAAGCAAAAGAATCTGTTGAGATTTTAGGTTGTAAAGAAACCCGCTTACATAAAATGGTTTGTTGATACACTAAGCATAACACAACAAGAGCATGTGTTACTATACCTTTATGTTGATTGATGCGGCAGAAATTACTGTTTTAGGAGGAAATGGCGGTCCGGGACGTGTGTCTTTTTATTCTAAATCAGGAGCCGGCCCGGATGGAGGAGACGGGGGCAAAGGCGGGGATGTTTATGTGAATTCAACTTCTGACCTTTACGCCTTAAACAAATTCTCAACAAAAAATATCTGGCAAGCACAAAATGGTCAGCCCGGAGGAAGTAATAGAAAATCAGGCGGCAATGGAAAAGACTTAAGCTTGGCAGTCCCTATAGGAACACTTTTAACAGATCAGGAAGGTACAACGGTTGAAATAAACCATTTAAACCAAATAGAGTTGCTGGTAAAAGGAGGTTTGGGCGGGAGGGGAAACCATTTCTTTAAATCTTCTTCCAATACCACTCCAAAATATGCTCAACCTGGGTTGAAGGGTCAGGAAAAGAAGCTAAAATTAAAACTTAAATTAATTGCTGATATTGGTTTAATTGGCCTGCCTAATGCTGGCAAAAGTTCGCTTCTCAATGAACTCACCAATGCCGAAGCTAAAATAGGTGCCTATCCATTCACAACTCTTGAACCCAACCTCGGTGTATTGGAGGATAAAATCATTGCAGACATACCAGGTTTAATTGAGGGTGCATCAAAAGGTAGGGGTTTGGGGCATAAATTTTTAAGCCATATTGAAAAAGTAAATTTATTGATCCATTGTATCTCCTCCCAGTCTCTTACACCTTTGGATGATTATAAAATAATCCATCAGGAACTTAAAGAATACAATTCTGAGCTTTTAGAAAAACAGGAAATAATACTGCTCACAAAATCTGACATGGTAGAAAAAGCTGATTTGGATATTAAAATTCGAGCCTTAAGAAAAACAAAAAGACAAACCTTCCAAGTATCAATACACAATTGGGAAAGCTTGCAGGATTTAATCCAATTCATTCACAATTTTTAGCATTAGCAAGCTTCTTCTCACAAAAGGTAAGTCTACCCACCCGCTAACACTATAGGTTGACTTTGATGCTAAATTTTGATATAATTTTTCTTATGTTTAACGAACGAACTGAAGGTATTCATACCTGGCAAGATTCTTTGCAGGAATCATTGGATATTTTTTACATTTTAGATGAGCAAACCAAAGAAGATTTTCTCGAAATTCTCTGGAGCAGTGGAGTACTGGATCGTATTGCACCAACCGAACCTGTAATAATAGCTTTAAGAAAGGCAAAAAACAGGCCGGTTTGGGATCAAGGCAGAGATGATCCCAGGTTATATTGGAGAATCCTTTATTCAGCTGCCGCTGCCAAGGAGGCTTCAGAAAAAGGCTGGAGTTTTATTGCAGGAAGTGATAGCTTTGTTGCGGGCATATTTTCGCCAATATATGAAGCATTTTCAAGAGGATTATTGCAAAAATTTTATCCCGGGATAACCCAATCCGCAAACCCACAAATTTTTGTACTTAGTGACATTATGGAGAGAGCAAAGCAGGAGTTGGGGAAAAGAAACCAAAATACCGCAGGACATCCTTTAAAATATGGGTTAAATGGAAACTGGAAGGGATTGGAGTTAAAAGTTGACAGGTTTACAGGATCAGGAGAAATTTACTTCCAGGCAAAAAGCTTTGAGGACCATGTCAGGCTTTATGAGTTGGCAAAAGAAAACAAGGGTTTTGTATTACCCTGGGAAGTAGACCCAGCAGACTTCGGTGATAGTTTAGTATTATGAAGCGATAAATGGTATGGGTTGAGTGTCAGGTTTTTCTACAATTTTTTCTATCCTTTCACTATATTCCCTAGGATTTGAGATGTTTATTAAATATACGCGCTCTTTTAGAGCTGGATCATAAAGTTCAATTGTGCCATAGTTAAAAATTTGACCCAAGAATGATTGCTCAACAGTTATAGCCTCTACAAAGTTACAGGCGTATTTTTGCTCTTTTTTATGTAAAATTCCGCTGTGTCTGATAACCCCATCCTTAGATACTTCGGTGTATTCGGAAGCCCATTTTATGGAAATATATAATATAAATATTAAGTTTACAAAAAATCCAAATATAAAAAATAGAGCATATAAACCAAAAATGTCAAAATTGATATTAGGGCTTACCAGGGAATTTAAAATACTCAAAAGAAACAATGAAAATCCAAAAATAGCCTCAGTTACAATAATCCTAATAATAATTAAAGCAATGCTTTCCCTAAAAGTTATTTTATCTAAGGATAAGCTTTGCTCATCTTTGCTGAGGTTCTCCTTCCCATTTGCAACTGTTTTAAATCTGGTATCAATTCTGGCTATTAACTCCTCCGGCACGAAAGGCTTGCTGATATAATCATCCACCCCTATTTGCAGGCCGTGGACCACATCTTCACTTTGTTTCTTCTCAGTTAATGCAATTACAATAATCTCAGGATGGTCTTGTTTAATCCTGACACAAACAGTTTCCCCTGGAACTTTTGGGAGTCCAAAATCAAGCAGTACTAAATCAGGAAAAAATTTCTCAACAGCTTCAAGCGCTTCTGCTCCATCAGCTGCCTCTGCTACCTTATAGTGATGCGTAGTCAGAATTTTTTTTAAAAAATTTCTCAGGTCATCGTCATCTTCGACGACTAAGATAGTTTTTTGCAATCTTTAAATTATACCATTTTGATGCAAAGAAGACAGGATTTTGGATTTTTGAAGAATAATCTGGTATATTTTGATAGTTTGTAGTAAAAATGGAAAGCAGTTTATATAACCGTTCAAAAAAATACATTCCATATAAATGGCTGGATAAAGTTGGTATTAAAAACATAACTCCGCAAAAATTTTCTTGGTTTGTTCTCATAACTGGCTTCAATATATTTTCAGCCATTTTAATATTTGTATTAATATCTGCATTTAAAAACTACCC
>CAZFVS010000079.1:0-4175 GCA_964522265.1 uncultured Gammaproteobacteria bacterium
TTAGTTGTCGCTGTAGCGTTATTTCTTGTTGATTGGAAAAGCAGAGACAGGGAAGAGAGGCTTTTGAAGATATTAGGGCTTTGGGTTTTGGCATTTGCAGTTGCATTTTTAATTTATAATATTTTAAAACTGGGGCCTGAGTTCCAAAATTTAAATTCCAGAAACCAGGATTATATCCACTCCCCTGCTGATTTATTATTACGGCCATGGGATCCGTTTTTACCGCATATTCCCAACGTGGTTGACTGGTTTTTGGCATTTTTAACACTGCCGGTATTTCTCCTTGTAACTGTTGGAAGTATTTGGGCTGTGATAAAAAAACAAAAATATGCTGTAACTATTTTGCTTTGGGGTATTGTACCGTTGCTAGTTCAGATGGCGATGCTTAAAACTTTTACTGCCAGGTACCTTCTTTTTACCATTCCCCCGCTGCTAATTTTGGCAGCATGGTTTTTGAATGAGATTTTACTAAAAACGGGGAAAAGACTTCTTTCAACACTTGGATTGATAGTTTTATTTTTAATATTTACCTTGAACTTTAATATATGGCTTCTTACTGATCCGCAAAAAGCTCCTCTGCCGAAAGAGGAAAGAAGGGGATATCTGGAGGATTGGACAGCAGGTTACGGTTTCCCGGAAATTGCAAAATACTTAATTGATCAAACTAAAAATGGTTCAGTTGTGGTGGGAACGGAAGGGTTTTTTGGGACACTGCCGGATGGTTTACAAATTTATTTAGACAAACATTCTCACAGCGCACCAAAAGATAAACAGATTTCGGTAGTCCCCTCACGGGCAACTGTTTCTGCAGAACTTCGGGTTGCAGCCAAAGACCATTTAACTTATTTTGTTACCAATAAATCCAGATATAATAAACCACAAGAGAATTTAAGTTTAATTTGGGAGTTCCCCAAACCTAAAGGGGAAGGTTACCCACAGGATGCAATACTTTTTTACCAGGTTTTTCCCTAAAAAAGGATCAAAATAAATGAATGATTTGCAGAAAAGTGAACATCTTGATGAAACTGTAGAACTTTCCCTGGAGGTTATAAAACAACGGGCCGTAAAAGGAGTATTAGCATTAACAGGCAGGACTTTTTTCTTACAACTTGTTGCGCTTTTGGCAACATTTGCCTTAACTGTTTTCCTTGATCCGAAGGAATATGGAATTTTCTTTTTGGTTTCAGCGATTGTTAATATTTTTACTTATTTTTCAGACATCGGATTTTCCGCAGCAGCTATCCAGAAAAAGGAGAAGCTCGATAACGATGAACTGACAACCACATTTACCATACAACAGGGACTGGTGATAGGTTTGGTGATCATAATTTTTGCTGCCACGCCAATCATAAGAAATATTTATAATTTTTCATCCGAATCCGTTTATCTTTTATGGGCGCTGGCAGTTTCTTTAATCTTTTCTTCCCTGAAAACTATACCCTCGGTCCTGTTAGAAAGAAGATTGGAATTTAATAAATTAATAATACCCCAGATAGCAGAAGTAATTGCTTTTTACGGTATCGCAGTTTTATTAGCATGGAAGGGTTTCGGGGTTACCAGCTTTACTGCCGCGGTACTAATAAGATCATTCTTAGGTCTTATTATCATATATATAATTCAACCATGGATGCCAAAATATGGGTTTTCTAAAAACGCTTTTAAGAGACTCATTAAATTCGGGCTTCCCTATCAGTTAAATATTTTTTTGGCTGTTTTAAAAGATGACGGCATGGTGGCAATCTTGGGTTCGATTTTAGGTCCAGGCGGAGTAGGACTTTTGGGATGGGCGCAAAAATGGGGGTTTGCACCTTTAAGATTTTTTATGGATCAGGTAATAAAAGTCACTTTTCCGGCTTTTTCCAGATTACAAGGAGATAAGCAGGAGTTATCTAAAGCTGTTTCCAGATCAGTTTCGTTTATTTGTATTTTAGTATTCCCTGCTTTAGTGGGTTTAGTACTTTTGGCACCAGTTTTAACCCAGCTAATCCCTAAATATGATAAATGGCAGCCAGCTCTTTTGGCACTTTCCCTAATTAGTTTTAATGCAGCTTGGGCAGCAGTGACAACACCCCTGACCAATGTCCTAAACGCTATAGGAAAGATTTCAATAACGTTTAAGTTGATGATTATGTGGACTATTTTAACTTTGATTTTTGTCCCGTGGTTGGCCTTGCTTTATGGAATAAACGGTGCAGCAATGGGTTATTCAATAGTTGGTTTAAGTTCGATTATTGCGATTTTCATTGCAAATAAATTTATCAAAGTAAACTTTTTGGAGAGTGTATTTAAACCACTTTTTGCATCTTTGGTAATGGGTGTAATTATTTTTTTCAGCAAAATTTTTCTTCAAACAAACTTCATTTCTATAATTCTTATTATTTGCTTAGGCCTATTAAGCTATGGAGGAACCCTTTTTATAATTGCCGGGGATACTTTAACAGATGATATTAAAAAAGCAGTAGTGATACTCAGATCAAAAAACTTTAAAGATGTTTAAAAAAATTTCATTATTTTTTGTTATTTTTTTAATCTCTCTTTTCCTACCGCATCAAGTTGTAGCGGGGGAGATTAAGCAGGTGACAATTGTTAATCCCATAAGAGGTGGTGATTTTTGGGAATATAAACATCATATTTTAGAAACTCCGAGGAAACAATACGAGCTAATATCTAAAAATAATTTATCCTCCACTTGGTTGGTGCGTTATGATGCCTTAAAAAATGAAGAAACGAAAACATTCTTAAAATCTTTAAATAATAAGCAGGAAGTTGGATTATTTTTGGAAGTTACACCAACTCTGGCAAATGATGCAGGGGTAAAATACAACCAAAGTGCTAATTGGCACTTTGCAAAATCGGTTTTTCTCATCGGATATTCTCCGGAAGACAGAAAAAAATTAATTGACAGGGCAGTTAAATCCTATAAAGAGATTTTTGGCTTAAATCCAAAATCAGCAGGTGCTTGGTGGATTGATGCTTATTCCCTTAACTATCTGCATGATAAATATGGTGTAGAGGCTAATCTTGACGTTGCTGACCAGTATTCTACAGATCAATATCAGGTATGGGGACAATATTTTTCAACGCCTTTCTATCCTTCAAAAGTTAACGCCTTAATGCCCGCTTCAAGCAATGAACAAAAAATCGGAGTTGTGACTATGCAGTGGGCAACAAGGGATCCGTTCAATTCCTACGGCAATGGTGCAGATGAGAGTACATACAGTGTTCAGGCAAACGATTATTTAATTCACAAATTGGGTACTGGTTATTTTGAAAAACTGATTAACATTTATCCACAAACTACGGTAGGGTTGGAAAACGACTTTTCTTGGGATAAGTACGGGGAGGAGTACCAAAAACAAATTGAAATTTTGGTAAAACAGCAAAAAATGGGATTGTTACAGGTAAAAACAATGTTTGAGTTTAGTAAATACTACAAAAATATTTATCCGAATATTTCGCCTGATGTTTTAATCCAGGCAGATGATTTTTTAGAAGGCGGATGGAAAGTAGTCTGGTTTTTTACACCTAAATACCGTGTGGGATGGTTTTATGGCCCCTACGGATCAGCGATAAGAGATTTAAGGCAGTTTAATGACAGCGTTGAAGAGAGCTGTTTTAAAACAGCATGCAATCAGCTAAATTTGGCTTTTACCCAAAATCAAGCAATAGACGATGTTAATTTTTCAACCAGATGGCTGATTGATGAAGGAAAGATAACTGATATAAAAGTTACAAAAACTGAAAACGGTGCCCAAATAAGTTATAAAAATCAGGCTGGGACTATCAGAAAAATAAAATTTTTGCCTAATGATATTGAAGTAGACGGTAAAATCCAAACAATTTCAGTTGCAATTTTAAATACAGCACGTAGCCTTGAAGAGGAGATTAACAGCGAGAATAGTATTGAGACAAAATTTGATTTCAAAAAGAATCTGCCTCAATTGTTTGTTAACCTTACAAAATTTTTTATCCTGACAGTATTATTTTTTGTGTTACCGGGATGGATATTAAGCAGGAATTTATTGTTATCAATCCCTATCGGTTGGTCGGTTTTTTCACTGGCAGCTTTTTTTACAGGCAGTTTGCATGATGATAGAGTATTGTGGTTTATTCCAGTTTTGAGTTTGTTGGTTGTCTTCAAACTCGGGTTACCCAAAATCTCAAAGCCTAGTTTT
>CAZFVS010000079.1:4185-5066 GCA_964522265.1 uncultured Gammaproteobacteria bacterium
AACAGCAGTTTGTATTGTAGGGTCTCTAATGTGGCTTATTACTTCTATAAAAAATGGTTTGGAATATAGTTTTGGTTTAGGTTTCTGGGGGCCCAACGGTCATGATGGAATTTGGCATCTGTCTTTAATCTCGGAACTTCAAAGAAATTTCCCTCCTCAAAATCCTGTTTTTGCAGGAGAAACTCTTAAAAATTATCATTATTTTTTTGACCTTTTATTGGCAAAATCAGCAAACCTAATGTCTATCGACCCTCAAGAATTGTTATTCAGGTTGTTTCCTCTTTTTATCTCCGTATTCGCAGGTCTTCTTATGTTTTATACAACCAAGAAACTTCTAAAAAATTTCAATGAAATACTTGTCTTCAAGACATCCATAATGGCGACATTTTTTTTATATTTCGGTGGTAGTTTCGGTTGGATTGTCTCCTTTTTTAGAAACGGCAGTTTCGGCGGAGAGTCAATTTTTTGGGCGCAGCAGGCGATATCGACACTTCTTAATCCTCCATTTGCGATATCAATTGTGTTATTTTTGGCAGGATTGTATTTGTTTACCGAGCTAACAGCACAAAAAAAGAATAACCTTTTTCTGGTGATTTCGTTAATTTTACTTTGGGGCAGCCTGATAGAATTTAAAGCTTATGCAGGAATTTTAGTTTTGGGTGGATTAGGCTTTTTAACAGTGGAGAGCATAATATTTAAAAAGGATTTTTATCTGCTTAAAATTTTTATTCCCATTCTTGTGTTATCCCTTATAGTATTTTTGCCAAACAATTTAGGCAGTTCTTCCCTTTTGGTAATTAGCCCTTTCTGGCTGGTTCAATCTATGATTGATTTTCAAGACAGGTTGGGATGGGAGAGGTTTAGCTTAATTCTTCACTCAG
>CAZFVS010000080.1:0-5011 GCA_964522265.1 uncultured Gammaproteobacteria bacterium
TTAATCGTGCTTGAGGTGGAAGTCTTTTGTCAAATGGAGAATGCAACGGCCCTGTGATGGGTAGACAAAGGGTATATAATAGGGACTATGGTTGAGAAAAATACCAATCTTCCAAAACTCCCTGAAAATTTAAAAGCTAATATTGGTATCGTGGGTTATGGTTTTGTAGGTAAAGCCTTATCTTATGGGTTCTACCAGGACCACATTCTTTATTATGACAAGTATCAAAAAAGCCACCCCCTTAAAAAAGTTGTTGACGAGTCTGAGTTTATCTTTATCTGTTTGCCAACACCAATGTTTGCTGATGAATCAGGCATAGACCTTTCGATCATTGAAGAAAATATTGCCAAAATTACACCCCAGACTGATGATACAGATAAAATCATAGTAATAAAGTCCACTGTTGTTCCAGGTACTACAGAGCGGTTGGAAAAAGAATACCCTAAAACCAAATTTTGTTTTAATCCTGAGTTTTTAACAGAAGCTCATTTTAAGCGGGATTTTATAAACCCTGACAGGGTTATAATTGGTGCCAGTAATGACCTTGTATCCAGAAGGCTGGTAGTTTTTTATCAGGATAGGTTGCCTGATGCCCCTATTTTTCAGACAAGCCCGACAACTGCTGAGCTGGTTAAATACGGGGCTAATGCCTATCTTGCCATGAAGGTTATTTTTGCAAACCAGTTCAAATTTTTGTGTGATGCGTTAGGTGTTGAGTGGCCGGAGGTTAAAAAATTAATTGTTGCTGACAACCGCATTGGAGATACCCACCTAGATGTGCATGAATATAAAGGTTTTGGAGGGAAATGTTTTCCAAAGGATTTAGTTGCTTTGGTAGCCGAAGCGGACAAACGGGGTGTTGACCTTTCTCTTTTAAAAGAGGTTTGGAAAATAAATAAGAATGTCAGGCAAAAGTATGATTGGGTAGAGATCCCTTTTGCCACCTCAGAAAAAGCAGAAGACTAATTTTAAACTCGAATCCTTATGAATTGGGTTGACCTGGTAATAATAGCCTTACTGATTTTTTTTATTTTTGAAGGGTTTGGCAGAAGTCTGGTAGCTGAGTTTTTTGATCTCTTATCATTTCTGTTGGCACTGATATTATCCTTGAGGTTTTACAACCTGGCAGCACCATTTTACGAAAATAACTTTCAGATACCCCATTCTTTAAGTAATGCTTTGGGATTTGGGACAACCTGGTTTTTGGTAGAAATCATTTTTTTAGGAATTATCCAAACTATTGTTTTAAGATTTCCGATACTTTCAAAAATTAACAGGCTCAGTATATTGACAATAATCCCCTCACTCTTTAGGGGACTTGTTTTAACTGCAGTTTTACTGCTTTTGGTCGGGACATTCCCTATTCAGCCAATGGTTAAACGGGCGGTTGAGGACTCCAAAATAGGATCAAGGATTTTAGGTTACGCTAGGAATCTTGAGGTGCCGCTTAAAAATATCTTCGGAGGAATTACAACAGACAGCTTAACATTTTTAACCATCAAGCCGAAAAGCGACGAAAGGGTTCCTTTAGGTTTTCAGACAGACCAGTTTTATCCCAGTGAAGTTTTGGAAAACAGGATGATTGAGCTGGTCAATAAAGAGCGGACTGGTCAGGGATTTAAACCGCTTGCATTCAATGCCAAATTACGAGAGGTGGCAAGAAGCCATAGCGAAGACATGTTTAAAAGGGGTTATTTTTCCCACTACTCTCCTGAAGGGAAATCCGTGGCGGATAGAGCTGCAAACTATGGAATTGAGTATCAGGTGATAGGAGAAAATTTGGCATATGCTCCAAATTTAGACCTTGCACACAGCGGTTTAATGAATTCCCCTGGCCACAGGGCAAATATTTTATCCCCTGATTTTAATGAGGTTGGGATCGGGATTATGGATGGTGGGGTATACGGGCTGATGATAACCCAGGTGTTTACGAATTAATGAGATAAATGTTAAATAATACTCGACTTAAACTAATTGCTGTATCTGCTGTGACTTTGGTCTTGAGCGGCTTTCTGTTTTATGAGGGTTTAAAGTCATGGATCGCCTCGGATTCACCTGTTTACTCAACTATCAGCAAAAAGATAGCCAAAGGGAGTACCGGTGAAGCAAAAGTTGCCACATCTGCGGCTGAAGAGCAAAGCCAGGTAAAAGTTTTAAGGGTGGTTGATGGGGATACAATTGAGGTTGAATATTCAGGCCAAGCCAGGAGATTGAGGTATATTGGCGTAAATACCCCGGAAACTGTTGACCCTAGAAGGCCGGTTCAATGTTTCGGAAAAGAAGCAAGCAATGAAAATAAGCGTTTGCTTGAGGGAAAACCGGTTTTTCTGGAAAAGGATGTTTCAGAGACGGATAAATTCGGCAGGCTTTTAAGGTATGTATTCCTTAAATTGGATGATGGGACAACCCTTTTTGTTAATGATTATTTAGTCAGGGAAGGCTTTGCTCAGGTTGACACTTTTCCTCCTGACGTAAAATATCGGGAGAGGTTTGTTGCAGCCCAAAAAGAAGCCAGAGAAAACAATAAGGGTTTATGGGCGAGGTGTAAGTAAATGCATCTGGTATAATATTTATGTGAAGCAATTCGTTTTTCAGATAGTGGCTTTAGTTGCAGTTATTATAGCGGGATTTTACTTGACTTCTCAACAATCCCTATTTAATCAAAAAATCGGCGGCACTCCGGGCAGCCAAAAAGTTTCTCTGGAGAAAAAGTTAAAGATTATTGATCCGACGATTGTAAGTGGGGATGCAGCAAAAGTAGTTGTAAATATAGAAATTGCCGATACCAAAGAAAAAAGGTCTAGGGGGTTGGGAGGAAGACAGTCTTTAGCAACAGACTCCGGGATGTTGTTTGTTTTTGATAAGGCCGACAGATACACTTTTTGGATGAAGGGATTATCTTTCCCGCTGGATTTTATTTGGCTTAAAGATGATGAGATTGTGGAAATTTCACCGGATATCCCGTCCCCTGAAAGCGGGCAGAAGGATGCGGATTTGCCAAGATATACACCGGCTGCCGAAGTAAGTCAAGTGCTGGAAGTAAATAGTGGATTTTCAAAGGAGCATAATGTTAAAGTGGGAGACAAGATAGAAGTAAAGTGACAACCTATGGAAGTACTGCCTATTAAAGCGATAAGAGAAGAAGACGGTCCGATAATAGGCAACAACCTGTTAAATCTGGCAAAGCTGTCGCAGCATAATTTCCCGGTTGCAGACGGTATCATAGTAACTCCCCCGGATTTAAAATTTCGGACAATACTTGAGCACTTTCAATTTAAGGATCGGGATGTTTTTGAACAAAGCCTGCAGCTTATTAAAAGTAAAATTTTAGAGATTCCTGTACCTGCCGAGGTTGAATCATGCGTTTCCAAAAAAGGCATCGATCCAAAAAAAGTGTGGATAAACTTGCTGGATGGTTGGTTTAGTCAAATTCGGTCAAAAATCTGGCGTGAGGGGTTTTCTCCAAAACTCACTTCTGCGCTCATTGTAGAGCCTGTTTTTTTCACCAGAAATATTAAAGCCTCGGGAGATGTATATTTTGATTATGATCAGAAATTGGCAATTATAAAGACATACACCGGTAAGTTAACGCCAGATTTAATACTTGAGCTGGAGGATCTTATCAAACAAGCTAATAAAAAATTATTCTTACCCCAGGTTTATCAATGGATTATTGACGGTGATGTAAAAAAGACTGGCAAACTGTTTTTTGTCAAAGTCACTCCATTTACAGGAGAATTGCCCAAAATTAAGACAAATTTTGATTATCCTGCACCGATTTATACGGAAAAAACTGCTGAAGAAAAAATGGCTAAATCATCGATGAGAGTCTTTTTAGAAATGGGTGATGATTTAAAAATATCACATGATGTAGACGGGATTTTGATTAAGGCTGAAGCAGTAACGGATATGGATAAAAAAATCTTACAGCTTGTTGAAGCAGGAATAACTCTGCCGAAGGCTCCAATTATTTTCAAACTCCCGGATATTAAAGAAGGATTTGGTGGTGTCCGCGGAACCTTGAAATTAATTCACGGGGGTCAGATCTTAAGACAGGAAGTTGCAGCTGTCCTTTTTGCCAGAAATAAAAAAGAACTTTTAAATATTGCTGTTGCTGTCCCCTTTGTGAGGTCTGTCAGGGAATTGTTGCAGATTAAAAGAGATTTAGCGGTATTGGGGATTTCAAGAAAAGGTAGTTTAAAATTGTGGCTTGAAATTGCAACCCCTGAAAATATTCTAAATATTGAGGACTATTTAACAACAGGTTTTGATGGTGCTTTGATCAACCTGGATGAGTTGGCAGCTTGGATTGGGGGGTTTAATCCTGAAGAACCGGAAAGTATTTTCTATCAAAAACAGGTTACAGCTCTCTTAAAATTTTTGAGTGATGGTTTAAAAATCCTGCATAAAGCTGGAATTCCCATCCTGGCAAGCGGAAGCCTGGTTTTGCATGATGACATATTGGCATTTTTAATAAGTGCCGGGGTGTGGGGTGTAAGTTTAAGCTCTGCCAACATAGTTGGGATGCATGAATACTTAAGGTTTGTCGAAAAAAGGCATATCAGAGGAAGGGCTGCTGATTGGTCAGCCTAAACAATAACACAAATTCTCCCTTTGGGGGTTTGTTGTTAAACTGATCCAGCCATGCGCTGAGCTTTTTTTGTTCTACTGCTTGATGGATCTTAGATAACTCCCTAGCCAAAGTTATTTCAACATCACCAAATACCTCCAGCATGTCCCCTAAAGTTTTGATTAATTTAAAAGGGGCTACAAATATTATATAAGTTGTCTGTAAAATTTTGTTGCTTTGCATAATTTTTTCCAGCATATTTTTTCTTTTGCCCTGTTTTTCCGGTAAATAACCCAAAAATAAAAATTTATCAGGCGGTAAGCCCGAGAGAGTTAGGGCGGTTGTCACCGAAGTTGGGCCGGGGAGGGAGTCAACAGTGATATTTTCCTCCAGACATTTTTTGACCAATTTATATCCGGGGTCGGAAATCAGTGGAGTGCC
>CAZFVS010000081.1:0-4919 GCA_964522265.1 uncultured Gammaproteobacteria bacterium
CTCTGAAGAAGTGGATTCCCCAAACAGAAATGATGTTATTATTAAAGATAAACAAGGCAGACCAATTAGTTTAGAAGTGATTGGCATCTTCCCCAATGAATTAAATGTTGCGGAAAAACTCAAAAAAACAATTGGCGATACTAAAGAACCAGTTCTTCTTCAGACAATTTAATTTCCAACAAAAATTCCCCCTGGAAATTCATCTTAATCTAACCTCCCAAATCCAGCCTGAAATTCCCCTAAAAAATCTTCAAATACAGTAGATAAAAAGGAGTTGTGTGAACCTATACTAGGAATTCCCACCCATCTTTGAGGTTGTAGTAGATTTAACCAAAGGTTAAAAGATCTTCTCCCTTGGGAAAACCAAGTTTGAGATAACTAGTTTCCATTCTTGACCCTGCGATTATCGGCAGGTAGGCTTTGAGCTGGTTTTTAAGGAATGGGCCTTTTTCATCTCCTCTGACAATTCCAATACCTTTTTGGAGCTGGTCATAAAGACTGCTCACTTCATCGGCATACCTGTCGCCTTTGACTTCAAGATATGGTTTGTTAAACCCCTCATTCTTCCCTTCCTGTTCTGCCTGAACTGATAGATCTGCAACGCCTCCGTCATCGGTTGAGATGAGCAGGACGTTATTTAAAATATCTTTTTCCCAGGATGTACCACAGGCCTCAGTGCTGACCCTATTTCCCTGATCATCGCGTACAATCGGTGTATTTATAGAAATGTCTGAGCCTTGAGAAAGCACCTTAGCCAGATCTTCATCATAATCCTGGATAAAATGGATCCTTTTTTTCAGAATGGGGTTTTTATCAATTACCTCGAACATTTTAGTCAGCCTTCCCTGCATTGGCAGGTCAGATGGATGAGTTTTCCCTGAAATAACAAGATGAGCATCCCCCTCTTCCAGCATACGGGCTAATTTTTGAGGATCTTCAAAAATCATATCCGGTCTTTTGTAGCCGGCAATCCTTCTTTTCCATTCAATCAACACAGCCTGCTCAGGGATCTCGACAGGCTGACCATACTGGTTCCTCCGGGTTTTCATATATTCGTGCGCTCTTGTTCGGCTTGCTATTTTTATCTCTTCTAATTTATGCCAGTCAATGGCATCTAACCTTTCTCCGTAATCATCAGCTGGAAGGTCAAATTCATCCAACACCCCCCGGTCGCGGTAAACTTGCAAAAGATGCGGATCTCCCCAACGGTCCAAGGCAATCCCGTTGGTGACCCCTTCAAAGTTGACCTGATTGCCGTCATAATCACGGTAAGTTTTACTTGCTTCCCGGGCATGGATTAAACTTACAGCATTTCTTTTGCCGGAAAGTTCAATTGCCAGGGCGCTGAGTTTTATCCTCCCGTCTTTGCCTGCAATCTTGTTTCTCAGCCATGATTTTAAATCCTCACTTTCGATATTTGGTATTACAAAACGTTCGAATTGACCCGAGGTAAATTCTGCTTCTACTGCCTGGACTATGGTATGGTTTGTGTAGATTGTTTTTTTCCTGATATCCTGAAGTGCCCTTGAAAAATCTTTCTGTTTCTTAAGATGTGTGTCAAGCCTTGCCAAAGCGGAGAAAACCGTTGGGGCTTCGTTGAGCTGCTGGTTCATTGCCGGATTCACGCCGATTTTTTGTAAGGCTTTATAGCCCCCAAAACCCAAAGCAACTTCCTGATATAACCTGTGGTCGCTGTTGTTCTCACCCTGGTAGAGTTCACCGAAGTTAGGTTCGCTTATCGCAATGACAGTTACGCTGCCTTCTCTTTTTTTATAAATATCCAGGTTGGTTTGCGGGAAATCCCGGTTATAAATAGGTACGGTATCAATTTTTTCAAAGCCTCTCTCCAGGGGAAATATATTCTGTGTTGTGGTTTTTTGCCGGAAACCTTCTATAGATTGGTGGACCTCTCTGGTATAAAATGGGGTTACAAATATCATAGGCATACCTAATTTTTTGGCTACCTCCAGGGTGTCTGAAGCAAGCATTCCCAGTCCCCCCTGCCCCTTAATATCTTTCCTGTATATCTCCAAGGTCCAATACGCCCAGGGGTCTTTTTGGGTCAGGACTTCTTTGTCTTGTAAATATTCACACCCTATTCTTTTGAGGAAGAAGGAGAAGTTTCCAATTCTTTGTTCGTCTAACGTGTCGGCTGCAACTTCCTTGACCATTTCGGAAATGTATTTAGTATTTTATCCCAAAAAGACCATAATGTCAAAACTAGATTGCGGTGTTTGTATGGAATTAAGTTTTTAGAGGAAGAGTAAAGTAAAAAGTGCTGCCTTTGCCCAGCTCGGATTCAGCCCAGATTTTACCCCCATGCCTTTCTATAATTATTTTAGAATAATATAAACCCAATCCCATCCCCGGATAATCATACACCATATAGCCGGTACCTCTATGAAACTTTTGGAATAAAGTAGGAAAAACTTTTTTGTCTATACCAACGCCGTAATCTTTAATACTAACTGAAATCTTGTGGTTTGCTTGTTCGATTCTAATTTCTATCCTGCCATTTTGATTGGAAAACTTAATAGCATTATCTAAAAGACTTACTATGACGTCATGAATTCTGTCTTTGTAAATATTAATTAAAGGTAAATTCTCATCCGATTTTATATCAGTGGTGATATTTTTGGCCTTTATCACAATATTCATATCCTTTAGTGCGTCTTCAGTTAGTGCATTCATATCAGTAGGTTGATAATTCAATTTAGATTCAATCAGTCCGAAGGTAGAAATACTAAGTACCTCCTCAACCAATCTTCCCAGTACATCTATACTGCTCGATATGTTAGACAGGTAAGTCTTAATGGTGGGTTCTAAGGAGTTGTTTCCCGAAATTAACCCCAGATATCCTTTGATAGCAGTGATAGGTGTTCTGAAGTTATGCGAAATCAGTGATAGGAACTCATCTTTTAATTTTTCTGTTTTGATAATCCTAAATGTTCCAAAAAGCAGTATTGTCATCAGGAATAAACTGGCTCCGGTAAAAAAGATTGCTATAATATAAGTCTGGTTCTTTTGGAGCAATGCTTTATCTATATTCTGCTCAACAACTATACTCCATTTTGTATCAGGCATTCTTAAGCCATAAGCCATAACCGGGATTTCTGATTCGTTTAAATATTGCCTGTCTGATAATGGAGTTTTTTCTTTGGTTAGCTCCGAAACGATGTTTCGGTATTTAAGGTCTTCTCCGGAGCGGGATCTCAGCGGATCCGGGTCGCCAATGATTTTCCCTGTTTCATCAACAAGATAGACCTTACCGTCAGGTACGATCGGTGTTTTCGCTATTTTCCAGAGTACTGTTAAATCAAGTTCACCCATGATAACTCCAACTGTGTTGCCTTCTTTGATCAGCCTGGCGATTCGGATAAAAGGACCCTCTTTACTAAAATAGACAGGACTGATATAGTCCTTCCCTAAACTCGTTGCTTCTATAAAAAATAGGTTGTCAGCCAAAGAAGCTCCAGGTGTGGCGGTTTGATTTTTAGTCCGGTTCAGGCCTGTGATAATTTTTCCGTTTCCGTCCAGTAACGTGAAATTTAAGAAATCACTTTTGGCCTCGAAATAGGCTGAAGCTTGTTGAGGGGTGTCTTCTTGATGTTCTGTATCTACTAACATATGTTTTCCCATATGCGTGATATCTTCGAATCTAAATCTAATAAATTGGTCAAGCAGGTCTTTTGTTTGGGTAGCAACATTATCCTGCAATTTTATGGCGTTATCCTCGGCCCTCTTAATGGCAGGAAAAAGCCAAAAAAGACTAAATATAACAAACCAGATTCCGGTTGTAACAATAATTGTTAAATTTTGCCAAAGCGGATTTTTTAAATATGTGATAATTTTTCTCATCACCTATAATCTTCACATGAAACAGTCTATTCTTGCAAGTTTTTAATGCCTAGGAGTTTTTAAGCCGGATTCACTTGTACGTATAGAAGATTTCATCTTTTGGTAAATCCTGTAAAAGGCCAAGTTCTTTTGCTTTTTCCAAAATATATTTAATATCAGATTTTGCATTCTCATCCCATTTAGTCAGCAAGGCCTTTGGCAGTCTTTCCTTAAGCACTGTCATTTCCTGGTCTGTTTGTATTTTGAGGTTTTCAGCTAAAAAACCTCGGTATTTTTCAAGCACCTCTGGGTTTTTGACTATCAGATTTGTTGCATCCATATAAGTATCCCTGGTCTTTTTTGCGACATTTTCGTGGATTTTAAGCCAATCGTCAAAGGCTACAAAGACAAGGAAAGGAAAAGTATGACCGGTTTCTTTCCGCCAGGTATCCTGCACCTCAAATATTTCCCTGTATTTTCCGGTAGCAATCATTTTTGATGCCAGTGTTTCATAGAAAAATGCCCCGTCTACCTGTTTGCTGTCCAAAAGCGGCTCCACCTTAATAGCGTCTGAAAAAAGTATCTCAAAATCTTTTTCAAGTGAAATGTCTTTTAAAGCTAAACCCATCTGCGGACCTGTAAAAGCAGCAGTAACTTTCGGTTGGACGGCTAATTTTTTACCTTTTAAATCCTCAACTTTATAAAATGGGGAATCCTTTTTGACAAGGAGGGAATATATATTGTAATAATATGGAAATAAAACTTTTGTTTCCTTACCTTCTAGCTTAGCGCGGGCAAATGAAAGAACACCATAAGCCCCTAAATCCACTTTTCTGGTGTGAATCTCACGCTCAATATCTCCAGGCAAGGAGGTTTTATAAGTTATGTTTAGACCATGCTTTTTATCTATTCCCTCACCCTTGATCACTGTAGCCAGCAAACCTTCCACGGATGCCCAAGAAGCGGGTACAACAATTTCATCAACTTTTTGTGTTTGCAGCCACCACCAGTAGCCTCCTCCTGCCAGAACCAGCAATAAAAATAAGCTGACTATTATTTTATTCATAGCCTCTTAAATCTAC
>CAZFVS010000082.1:0-4910 GCA_964522265.1 uncultured Gammaproteobacteria bacterium
GGTGAGAATGGAGTTAAATAGTGATAGAGTTCATTTTACCTGTTTTTATTGTTGTATTCGCAAGAAAATAACAAAAAAATAGATGCGCAAGCAGATATTTTAAAAAAAAGCAGGTTCTCGATGAATCCGGCCGCAAGGTCGGATTTTTCGTGTATAAAGTGTATAATATTACCTATGGTCCGGTAGCTCAAAAGTACCTGAAGTCACATGTAGTAGGGATTGGTTAAGAAAAAAGTTAATGGTCCGGTAGCTCAATGGTAGAGCAGAAGCCTTTTAAGCTTTTGGTTCCGGGTTCGAGTCCCGGCCGGATCACAAATTATCGTTTCTCGCCCCGAACTTCTGCGTAATTAGCTCTTGTAGAAGGTTCTGGGGAAGGTTGAGTTGAATGTCAACTCTGTCTGGTATCAACTGATCTTCTTTCTTTCTCCCTGCAATACTATCTCTCTGTGTCCTTGGTCTGGCGTATACCACAATTCGATCAATCAGCATGTGTATGAGGTCATGTAGTTCCTTCTTTGCCTGCTCGTCCTTATCGGCTTCTGTAAATAACCTTTCAATGGTTTTGCCATATTTCTGTGCGTATAATTCAAGGCTGGCTTCATAACCTTTGGACAAGGCCTCCTTGCTCAATTCAAAGTCTATCTTGTCAATTTCCTGGGTACACTTGGTTTCGGTGTCTTGCAACTCATCAAGTCTTCTTTGCAATTCGAGGTTATCAAACGCTCCAAGCTCATGTTGTTTGAGAATATTGGTTTTTCTTTGTGGTAACGAATCCAGAAGGCCTTGGTAGGTCTTTCTTTGCTTTGCCAGACGATTGATATTCAAGCGTGAAGAATCCAAGCTCCTTTGATATTCAAAGGTCGCCTTTGGGTCATTCAATAGCTTTCTGACAAACTGGATAACATAATTTTCAAGTCCTTCGGCTGGAATTGGCACAACAGGACAAACTGTGATGTATTTCTTTCTGTTTTTGCGGTTGCACTGATAATGGTACGAGTAACGCCCTGTGGCCTTATCAATCTGGTCTTTGCCTCCAGTCCATGACATTTCTGAGTCTTTGGTAGCTCCTAATTTGCGACAGTTGTCGCATTTTAGTAGTCCTGACAGTAGATAAACATGGCCTTTATCAGTAATCTTAGTAAGTGTCTTTCTGTTGGAGATGTCAGCTAATCGTTTCTGGACGAACTCAAATAATGGCCTGAGAATGACTGGTTCGTGCTTACGAGGTGATACTTTCCATTCAGCCTTTGGAAGTGGCTTTCCCTCCTTTGATTTACTGTGGTAGAGGATTCCAATGTAAATCTCGTCAGATAGAATTGACCGCACCATTTCCATTCTCCAGAAACTGAGAGGATTGGTTTTGCGAGTACCACCCTTGCGTTTGCCATAGTGGACTGCCGAAGCGTCTGGACTCAGCACCTGTTCCTCAGTGAGAATATCAGCGATTTTCTGAGGGGTTAGTCTTCCCACTGCAAATAAGTCAAATATCCGTTTCACTATCTGGGCTTCTTCTTCAAATAGCACTAAACGTCCTTCCTTGTCTTTCTGGTAGCCATAGCGGGCATTTGCACCCATGTACACACCATGTAGGTTGGCTTGCTCACGACCAAGACTGGTTCTCAATAAGATATTGTCCCTTTCAAGCTCTGCAATGACCCCCATCATGCCTAACATTGCCTTACCAAAAGGAGTTGACGTATCAATACTTTCAGTGGCCGAAATAAACTCGATGCCATTATCTTCAAAGAAATCCATGACATCCATTAGAATCCGTAATTTTCGAGCAAAGCGGTCAATCTTGAATACAGCAACAGTATCAAAGGGTTTATGACCCTTCGGAGCCAACATATAGTCTTCCTTGAGTTTGGCAAAGCCTGGACGCTCATCAAGTTTAGTAGTTCCGCTAATCCCATCATCAATATACACATAATTCTCGCCTGCAAAGACCATTGCAGATTGTCCATTTCTGAGTTTTCCTTTGGTTCGGAGAATTGCTTCAACAGCATCTCTCTGGGCTGGTATGCCAAACTTATCAGCCTGGTCGTCTGTGGAAACTCGAATATAATAAGCAAGCCTTCGAGTAACCTCGTCTTTATTTCCTTCCATATTTCTTTACTGAATTACTGTTATAAAGAAGTTCCTGGTGACTTCTCTGTATTTAGTAGATTGTACTATTTTTCTTGAGAGTTTGCCAATAGTTCTCAGAGGGTTGATTTGTCAAAGTGCTTTGAGATTCGGACAGCTGTCTCGATCAAGTTGGAACAGATGTACTTTTATTAGCGTTATTTGTGAAGATAAATTTTCGATATTGGAGAATATCCGCAAGTTTATCATAAATATCCTGTACAGGAGTTTCAGGTTCTTGTAATTCATTTTGAACATTATCCTCTATGAGTTCTACTGTGATATTGAGCTTGGGCATAATATCCATACTGACCTTGACTGCTTCAATATACAGTCTGGCTGCCTCTCTGGTTTCTCTGGAGAGCTGAGTCTTTCCCTGATCGTTTGCCATTGCCTTGTACCACCTCTCACGTAATTCTGGTAGGTCAACTGCCACAAAGCGTTTGATATGATTCACTACCAATGATTTGAGATTGACCTTGTCAGCGTCAAATGATTCTTCAATCTTTGCGATAGATGTCGCAGATACAATAGACTGCTCGAAGTATCGTTTGCGATAGTTGTATAAGGCTGACCTGCTCGGCAGAGAGGTATTCGGAAACTCCTGTGAGAGATATGCTAATATCTTAGCTGGGGAGTATTTGCTCCTCAAATATGAATCAAGTTTGTCTTTGATTGCGCCAGGAAGCGAATGGATACCAGTTTCGTAACCTGCGTGAGTTATTGAACTACCTTTTGCTGCATACCTTGATCTGTCTTCTTGTTTTTGCATAGTAGCTGGAATATTTCCAAGAAACTGGCCTGAAAATTAGTATTACGTCAATTATACCTGGAACATAGTGAACATAACAACTCTTGACTAACCCTACCTTTTTACCTTAGTAACTGATAAAATACTATCAAAGATTATGAAACTACAACCCTTCAAACTGGAACGATATTTTGCCAAATATGAGTTTTCAGTCAAATACTTACTTTCAAGTTCTGATTGTGATGGTCTAAAACAAAGTGAATTGTTGAAGCTTGCTGATTCTGAAACAAGTAAGATGTGGGGTGAGTTATCTCTTGGTTATACTGAATCTCTTGGACTGCCATTACTTCGAGCTGAAATAGCCAAAATGTATGATGGCATTTCCTCCGAAAATGTCTTAGTCATAACTCCAGAGGAAGGCATTTTTATAGCGCTCAATACAATTCTGCAAAAGTCGGAGCATGTAATATGCACTTACCCTGGCTATCAGTCTTTATACGAAATTGCAGAAGGAATCGGCTGCGAAGTCACTAAGTGGCAACCTGAAGAAAAAAATGGTTGGAGATTCAATCCTGATTTTTTGAATAAGGCCATCAGAACGAATACTAAATTGCTTGTTGTCAATTTTCCACATAATCCTACTGGTTATTTACCAACTCATGAGGATTATCAGAAAATCATTGAAATAGCCAAGGCACATAACTTGTATATCTTATCCGATGAAATGTACAGATATTTGGAACTTGATTCCCATGATAGGCTTCCTTCTGCTCCCGAGGTTTACGATAAGGCAGTGTCCTTATTTGGTATGTCGAAAACATTTGGTATGGCAGGAGTTCGTATCGGTTGGCTAATAACAAGGGATACTGATTTGTATAAGAAAATGGCTATTTTCAAGGACTATACGACTATTTGCAGTAGTGCTCCCAGTGAGATACTTTCTTTGATCGCACTTAGAGCCAAAGATCAAATAATTCAGGATCATTTAGTCAGAATCAAACGTAATTTGAAATTGCTGGATAATTTCTTCAGCAAATATGCAGACAGATTTAGTTTTACTAAACCAAAAGCTGGGACAATAGGATTCCCGAAAATGTTAGGAGATGTCGATTCACTCGATTTCTGCCAAAAGGTTGTGAATGAAGCAAGAATAATGATCTTACCTTCAACAGTTTACGATTATGACAATAAGCATTTTAGAATTGGTTTCGGAAGGGAAAACATGCCAGAAGCTTTGAGTAAACTTGATGAATATCTCTCAAAATCCAAACAAGGATAGTCAAACAGTCCTGGTTAGAGTGTGCAGTTTGTGAAGAATTGCCTGATTTGTAGCCTCAGTTGAGCAGACTCTGACCTGGAGGGACTTTACTGGTGATAGTTTGCTGTTGAAGATAATTTCCTTCTCTGGATACATCAGAGCTGTACCTGGAGTCAGAAATTGATCTAACAGCTCTCGCACTGTCAGTAATTCCTCTGTTGATAATTGCTTTCCTTTGCTTTTCATTCATCCCAATTCTACCAATTATGCGGTCTAAATGGTAATGGGAAAATATCAGAGGATACCTGTCATAGTATTCTTTTGGTACAATATACCCATTATCAATTCTCGGCAGTTCTTGGTGAGAATTGGTAAATGACAGGATGATTTTTGATCGAACTACAATTTTTAGCCTCAAGAAATTGCGGATAACTCCGTAAATTTAAGCCTATAACCAAGAGACCGCTTAGGATTCGAACTCATGATTAGGTTGTTATATCAATCTTCTTTATTGCGAAGCAAGAACTTGTTCATTTTCTAAGTCCGGATCGCCCATATCCTCTTCCCAGTTGTCTCCATAAAAGTATTGCATTACTCCACAACATAACTGATATACAAAAGTTTGTATTCCTTTTAATTCTTCTTCCGATAAATTAGGATAATATTTTCTAATCACATCTAAAGGTAGCATTTAAATAATCACCTCCTTGTCAATTTATTCTTGCTTAATTTTCTATAATTAACGTTAAGAGATTTTCTGCTATACTAGCTTTATGG
>CAZFVS010000083.1:0-4878 GCA_964522265.1 uncultured Gammaproteobacteria bacterium
ATTGTGCTTACGCCTGAAGATGCAGCTGCAGCCTTTAAAAAATCAGGGATAGATTATATGGTGATGGAAGAGTTCCTAGTCAGCAAACAATGAATATTTTAATTATAAATTGGCGCGATATAACCCATCCTTGGGCAGGAGGTGCGGAAAGGCATATTCATGAGCTGTCCAAGCAATTTATCAGAATTGGGAACCGGGTAACGCTTCTTTGCGGTGGATTTAAAGGGGCAAAAAAAAAGGAGCAGATAGATGGGATAAACATTATTAGGGTGGGGAATACCTATTCAATTTTTCTTTACGCCCCAATTTACTACCTTTTCGGGCTTCGGGCAAAAAAATATGATTTAATAATTGAGGTTTCCCATGGTCTACCGTTTTTTACGCCACTGTTTTGCAGAGCACCCAAAACATTAATTGTCCATCATAACCATAAAACACTTTGGAAGACTGAATTTCCTCAGATCTGGCGAGCAGGGAGTTTTATAGAGGATAAAATTACCCCAATCATATATAAAAATATTGTTACAGTAACCCTTTCAGAATCTACAAAAGAACAACTTGAGAGAATGGAATTTAAAAAGATTTATGCTATTTTACCAGGGATCAGACCAGTTAAACCTAAATTTAAAAAAAATGCTACCCCGCTTATTTTATACTTGGGAAGACTGAGAAAATATAAAAGAGTAGATTTATTACTCAGAATATATCAAAGAATGAAGGTAAAAGTATCTAATCTGGAGTTAATCATTGCCGGAGACGGTCAGGATCGGCAAAGACTGAAAAATCTGGTTGAAAAGATGGATTTACGGGGTATTTTATTTAAGGGTTTTGTTACAGAGGATGAAAAAATAAGACTTCTACAAAAGAGTTGGGTTTTAGCTTTTCCATCCTCGATTGAAGGTTGGGGTCTGGTTGTCCTTGAGGCTGCAGCTTGTGGTACCCCAACTGTTGGATTTAGGGTGTCCGGAGTTTCTGAGGCAATAAAACATGGTAAAAGCGGTTTTTTGGCAGACAGTGAGGATGAATTTGAACAAAAACTCTTCAAAATTCTAAAAAATAAAAATTTAAGGGATAAACTTTCAAAAGGGGCATTGGGTTGGGTGAAAAACTTCAGCTGGGAAAAATCCTGCAGGAGTTTTATGGAAGCAATTTCTCGTGATGAAAATAACTAACCTATCTCATTATCTAAATAAGTTTAAGATAAAAATCCCCGAAACATCTTTAAAGGAAAATTTGGTTCGGATGATAGTAGAATCCAGGAGTGAAAGGATGGTTGAGATTCCCAATATCTTGGCTAATATTCCCCGGAGAAAATCAAAAATTCTGGACATAGGGTGCAGATACAGCCTTCTGCCATTGCAGCTTGCCAGTTTAGGGCATCAGGTTATAGGTGTGGATATCCACAAATACAATGGAAAACACCCTAATTTTAGCTTTGTTAAGATGGATTTTTTAAAAACACCTTTTAAGGCAGGGTTTTTTGATCTGGTGATATCACTTTCAACGATTGAACATTTTGGATTCGGGTTTTATGGAGAGAAAAAATTCGCAGATGGAGACAACAGGGCTGTACAAAGGATACATAAAATACTGAAAAAAGGGGGAGTTTTTCTTTTGACCGCACCTTTTGGTAAACCAATTGATTCAGCATGGTATAGGGTTTATAACTTAACTAGGATTAAAAATCTTTTAAAGGGCTTTAAAATTAATCAGATAAAAGTATATAGGGTAGGAGAAGGTGCATGGCTCCCGGTAGACATTGATGAGGCTGAAGAGATTGACTGTTCAAAGGAAGTATCTTGTGCTTTCTTGATGAAGACTGTAAAGATAAAAGAATTTAAGAGCACTGATAACAATGGTGAGAGCAACACCAAAGCAAGTAGTTGTAAATCTAATGATAAAAAAAGTTATGAAATTTTTTAAAAATACAAAAGTTCAACTGTTAATCATCGCCTGTTTGACACTTATAGTTTACTCAAACGTTTTCGCCAATGGATTCGTATCTGATGATAAGATATTTCTGGTTGAGTGGAAAACGCTAAAAAATTTTTCAAACCTGAAACAAATACTTACCCAAATCGGCCCTGACGAAGCTTACACTTTCCGCCCGGTAAGAAATCTAATCATAACTTCGTATAATCAATTTTTTGGAGGGGGTACTTTTATTTATCATCTTCATTCAATTCTGGTTCATCTTGGGGTAACTGTTTTAGTCTATTTTATAGTTCAGGCTATTTTTGCGACTAAGACTGATAAGTCATATAAGACCTATATTCCTTTTGTTACAGCCCTGCTTTTTGGATTACACCCTATTCATACAGAACCTGTGGCTTTTATGAATTCAGCAATAGATACAACAGGATCCCTGTTCTTTTTTGCTGCTTTTTATTTGTATATATTATCCAGATCACGCGGGGATAACAGTAAAGGATTATACATAGGAGCTGTTTTATTGTCTATGGCAGCATATCTGACCAGTGAACTAACTCTTTCCCTCCCTGTTTTAATAATTGTTTATGAATATTTCTTTCAAAAGGCAAAAAAAATAGATATGGTTACATTTTTCAAAAGACTCTTTCCGTTTTGGGCAGGCTTTTTGACCTATTTTGTTATCAGGGTTGTTTTTTTAGGACACAGCAATTTTATTCAGAATCAGCTTTTTTCTGATGTTTTTTTTCAGATACAAACTCTTGCAGTCAAAGGATATATGAAATATTTGATTTTGCTTTTTGCACCCTTAGGCTTATCTTATAACCATATGTTATCGCCTGGTTTTGAAACTTTTTCTTATTTCTATAATGATTTTACAATGATACGGAGCCAATCTTTTTTTAATCCGGAAGTTATTCTCTCCTTTTCGCTGATTGCAGTGTTGGTACTGACAGCCGTATTTATTAGAAAAAGGAATCCGCTGTTTTCTTTTGCTGTGGTCTGGTTTTTTGTTTCGCTGATACCGGTTTCGAATATTTTACCTCAACCCACTATTATTGCGGAAAGGTACCTATATATCGGGTCTTTTGGGTTTGTATTAGCGCTTTCTTATTTGATCTTATCCTTAAAAACCGGATTTAGCTTTTTTGTGGTAGTTTTACTTACCGTACTTTACGGTCAATTGACCTTCATCCGTAATCAGGATTGGAAGGATGATATCTCCTTATGGAATAGTGTTATTAGGGTATATCCCGGCAGCGTGATTGCCTATAATAGTTTGGGACGTTTATATAACTCAAAAAAAGAGTTTACTAAAGCCATTTCCAGCTATACCAAAGCTTTAGATATCAGGCCTAATTTCTATAAATCTGTGTTTGGCTTGGGTTACGCTTATGAAAATTTAGGTAATTTAGAGCAGGCAGAAAAATTATATAAACAGGTTTTACAGATCAACCCAAATTTTCTCGAGGGATATTCCTATCTGGGGAGCTTTTATTATAACCGTAGCCAATTTAATCAGTCTAAAAAAATCTTGCTGGACACGCAAGATATTGATCTTAACAAAACCGGGATGAGTTTGAGGGAAAGAAAAATTGTTTTATCGCAGGCGGATACAATTTTGGCTTCAATATATATCAAGGAGGGTAGATTGGAAGAAGCAAAAAGTAAGCTGCGGGCTGCTTTGTCCCTGGATCCTGAAAACAGGAAAGCTTGGATAAAACTTGACGGGATATCCAATACCGAGCGCTATTCTTCCTACAGGATTAGCTTTGATTATCCAGCAGATTGGCAGCCTGGAGACAATCGCCAGGATATGATAGTTTTAACCAAAGGTAAAAATGAAAAAATCTATATCTATTCAATGGGGAAATTGTTTTACGATTTTAGTAAGTTTGTGTCTTTACAGGAGGGCAGTAAACGCGGGGAGCTTGTTAAACAGAATTATATAAACCTGCCGAACACAGAAAAAGCTTATGTTAAATTATGGAGAAAAAATAAAATAAATGAGTTGGAGTTCTATATTTTGAAAGAAGGAAATCTTTTGAAAATCTCTGTGATACCCTCAGATCCTCAGGTGCAGGATGTGTTTGATGAAATTTTAGGTTCATTGAAGATATTTTAAATGTTAAAACAGTTGAGGCAGACTAAAATTCAGATCTTGATCATTATATTTTCAACCTTTCTCGTTTATTCGAACATCTTTCAAAATCAATTTGTTTTGGATGATGAAATATATATCGTTTCCTGGCCGTTTGTACAAAATCTAAGCCATATACCCGAAATTTTTTCAGGTGCTTCGCCTGCTCCTGCCCATAGAGGGGTTTACCGTCCGGTCTCCAGCATAATTTCTGCCGTATACCACCAACTTTGGGGGACTAATACTTTAGGTTATCATGGAGCAGCCATATTTTTCCATATTTTAGCCACAGTTTTGGTTTATTTTATAACCAGACAGCTTATCTTACGGACAACTTACCTCGGAGGCGAAAAAAATGCGATTACACCTGTCTGCCTGTCTGCCGACAGGCAAGACCGGCAAGGCAGGCCTCCGAGGTGGACACTGGGTTTTACTGGAGAATATCTACCCTTCATCACAGCCCTGCTTTTTGGTTTACACCCTATTCATACAGAAGCTGTGGCTTTTATGACTGCCTCAACAGGCGGGTTGCCTGCTGTGGTATTTTTCTTTGCCTCATTTTACCTCTACATCAACCACAAAAGGCGTCCCCTTTTGTGGTTGGCTTCATTGCTTCTGGCGTTGCTTGCCTTTTTTGCTTACGAGCTGACATTAGTTTTACCGCTACTTTTGGTAATTTATGAGATCTATTTTGGTAATGGGCACCTATGGAAAGCTAATTTTAAAAAGTGGCTGCCGTATTTTGTTTTAGCAATATTTTATGTTTTGGTCAGAGCACAAATGTTGGGTATTGATAATTTTGACAACCG
>CAZFVS010000084.1:0-4857 GCA_964522265.1 uncultured Gammaproteobacteria bacterium
GTATATTTTGTGAGCAGTTCATTTTGGTCCACTCCATTTTCAGTAGCAACTTTAATCAGGGCTGCTTCAGTGCTATCTCCTATAATCTCTCCGTCATTTTTTCTGGCATTGCTGGAAAGGATGGCGACTTCGTAAAGTTTTTTATGTTCAATAGTTGGTTCTACTAATTTGTCATTTATATAAATTTTTCTGACGCTCATTATCCCTTCAGTCAGAGTCCCTGTCTTATCGGAGCAGATTACATCTGTAGAACCCAGTGTCTCGGCTGCGGGTAAATTTCTGATTAGGGCGTTTTGCTTCAAAAGCCTTTTTGTACCAAGAGCAAGTGAAATAGTTACAACTGCCGGTAGGCCTTCCGGAATGGCAGCAACTGCCAATGCAACCGCAGAGATTAAAGCTTCGATGATCTGCTGGCTGCCAAAGATCATCTCCTGGAGGGCGACAATAACTGAGATACCAAGGATGATTTTACCTATCACTCTACCCATCTTGTCCAGTTTCTGCTGCATGGGAGTCTCAGGTGATTCCTCTTCCGCAACCAGTTTGGCAATTTTTCCAATTTCTGTAGCCATGCCGGTAGCAACAACAATGCCGGTACCTTTGCCGGTGGAGATTATTGTCCCGGAAAAAAGCATATTCTTCTGGTCCGCTATAGGCAGATTGCCTTTTAATATATCTACTGTTTTAGATACCGGGGTAGATTCACCGGTGAGAGAGCTTTCAATAGTTTTTAAATTAATAGCTAAAGTAAGTCTGATATCAGCAGTGACCCGTTGTCCTTCCTCGATCTGGATGAGGTCACCCGGAACAAGCCCGGTAGAGGGAATTTTTGCTAAATTACCATCCCTGATTACCAGGACATCAGATGTAACAAGTTTTTTAAGGTGTTCAATGGCCTTTTCTATCCTGTATTCCTGGATGAAACCAACCACCGCATTGATGATTACAATAGCGAGTATCATCAGTGCATCCAGTTTTTCCCCGAACAGGAACGAGACGAGGGATGCAATTATCAGGATGATAACCAAAAAGTCGGTAAACTCGGAAAAGAATAAAGCCAGCGGGTTGATGCCTTTTTTCTGTTTTAAGGCATTGGGTCCGTATTCTTTAAGCCTGGATTGTACTTCCTGAGCTGGCAAACCATTTCTAAGGTCAGTTTTCAGGTTTTCTGCAATCTGCTGGGGGCTTTGGGCAAATATCTTTTCCACTTAATTTAGTATATACCAAAAACCTTGTATTTTGACCTTTTGGGTGTATAATCAACCCACTAAGTTTAAAAATGGAACGGGTTCAAGATCATTACGACACACTTGAAGTAAGCCACAGAGCCAGACCCGAAATAATAGAGGCAGCCTATAGAGCATTAGCCAAAATTTATCACCCCGATGTAAAGACAGGGGATACAGATACATTCAAAGCAATAACTTTGGCCCGTGAGATTTTATCAGACCCAACCAAAAGAGCCTATTATGACCGGGGGAAAAATCAGTTAGAGGGGAAAATAATCGGGGACTATCGGTTTTTGAACAGAATTGCTGAAGGGGCTTTTGGCAGGACGTATAAAGCCGAACATATAATAGTTAGAGAACCTGTTTGTATTAAGGACTGCACTAAAATATCACCGCAAGCGGAAAGGATATTGATTGATGAAGCGAAAGCTATTTGGGATTTGCGCCACTATGCTCTTCCTGCAATGAGAGGGTTGATCAGATTGGAAAATAGGAGTTTAGGACTTGTTATGAGCTATATTGAAGGACCAACCCTAGAACAGGTTGTCAAAAAAGTAGGTAGTGTAGATCCTGAAGATGTATCGTGGATGAGCGAGAGAGCTTTAAACGCCCTAAAGTATATGCATTATTCAGGAGTAGTGCATGGGGATATCAAACCTCAAAATATTATTATCCAACCCGGCAGCCATATGGCGGTATTGATAGATTTTGGACTTGCTATGGTAAAGCCGACGCAAAATTCAGATAGTAAAGGTTATACACCTTATTTTGCTCCACCGGAGCAGATTGCAGGGATGACTATATTACCGGAATCGGATCTTTACAGTCTTGGTAAAACAATGATCTATGCTTTAAGCGGAGGTAATTTAGATTGTGTTAAAAACGGCTTAGTCCCGAGAGATGTTCCTGATGAAATGTGCAATTTTATAAGACGTTTGACGGATGAGGACACAAATGAAAGACCCTTCTGGGAAAATGAAGATCTTTGTGATACAATCGCAGCGATAAGGATAAATGTTTTCGGCAGGAGAAGATCAAATATGAAACCAATAGCCGGCTTTTAAAAAATATGTCAGAAGCAGCAGATTTTGATCCAGGACCATGGAGGGGACACGATTTTAAAGCTGCCCGTGTTGTTTATGATAGACATGCTGGCAGAAGTTATGCAGAAGCAGTAGCCCAGAATAAATCCACCAAAGATTTAGTCCCGCCCTCATTACTTACCCAAAGCAGAAGCCCTCTGGTTATCTCGATTGATGTGACCGGATCCATGGAGGAATGGCCGGCAACAATATTCTCAAAGCTTCCCTATTTAGAGCTTGAAGGCAAAGAATATTTAGGTGAAGATATGGAGATTAGTTTTAGTGCCATTGGTGATGCTACAAAAGGTGACAGATATCCACTTCAAGTGAGACCATTCACCAAAGGGACAGTTTTAAAAGAAGAGCTCAAAAATTTAGTGATTGAGGGTGGAGGCGGAGGTGGAGGAGAAGAGAGTTATCAGCTTGCAGCTTTATACTATGCCAGAAAAGTTTCTATGCCAAATGCCATACAATCAATTCATATATTTATTGGAGATGAACAACCTTATCAGGTTGTTGATCCAAATGAAGCTAAAAACTTTGCATATGAAGATTTACACCAGAGATTATCAACACGGGATATATTTGAAGAGTTAAAACAAAAATATTCAGTTTATATTATCAGGAAGCCATATCTTGGTATAGATAGCATTATTCAAGACCATTGGGAAAAACTTTTGGGAGTAGATCACATAGCTCCTTTGCCTGATCCAAACAGGGTGGTTGATGTAATATTTGGTATTCTGGCGAAGGAAACAGCCAGAGTGAACTACTTTAAGACTGAAATTGAAGGACGACAGAGTCCGGCGCAAATAGCAGCAGTTTATAAATCTTTAGAAACAATTCATGCCCTGCCTAAGGGTATCCAAAGAGCTTTGCGCTCAGGCCGTTCAGTTTTACACAGGCCAATCCAGGGGGAAGATTCTGCCCCGTTAATCTAATGGTTGAAGTTGATTTAATGGTGACTCTTTGGCCCAGTTTCCCCCACTTTGAAAGGTTTGCAAACGACCGAAGACTTTCCGGCATCAGGCTAAACAGCGCCATGATGTCTAATCCCGAACTCGAATACGAGCTTGAGATAATTGACAGACTAAACCCTTCTGTACCGCTTTATTATGATATTAAAGGGCGCCAGCTTAGGGTTACTAAAGTTCATTTAAACCCGGGTTATCTTGATTTAGAGCTAAACCACCCAATCAGCGTTAATACGCCGGCAGTTGTTTTATTTAAAGCAGGGGCGGATGATGCTCTTTTGGAGAGGGTAGAGGAGGATGGTAAACGTTTGATATTCCGTGGAGGGCCGGAATACATGGTTATTGCAGGCGAGTCGCTGCATATACGCGATAAAAGTTTGAAGGTTGGCGGCCCTCAATTCACAGATGTGGAGCTTTCAAAGATTGATAAAGTCAAAAAAGCCGGTTTTAAGCGGTACTGCCTCTCATATGTAGAAAACCAACAAGATGTTGATGAATTTTTGGATTTAGTCGGCAGGGAAGCAGAGGTGTATTTAAAAATAGAAAATAAAAAAGGGTTAGAATATGTCAAAAATGGATTTCAAAAACAACCGAATCTATCACTGATCGTTGCAAGGGGAGATTTATATGTTGAAACAGATATGCCTCATGAGATTTTGCCTGCAATGAGGCTCATGATTGCAAAAGATCCTGATGCAATGGTTGGTTCAAGAATTCTTCTTTCGGTGGTTGATGCCCCAACAAGGGAGTTGAAAGAAGTGTTAAAGGAGTTGCATGAAAGCCAACTTGATCATTCCCATGCTGCCCAGATACTTTTTTCCTTGCTTAGGACAACAGTACCTTCCTGTGTTGATTTTTCAGAATTAGCCTGGCTTTATGATATTGGTTACCGAAAAATGCTTCTTTGTGACGAACTTTGTTTAAAAGAAGAGCTTTTAGCAACAGCGGTTAATGCTTTTGATGTATTCAGAAGAGAATATAGTCCTTAGCGCTTTTTAATGCACAAAAACCCTGGTGCCCGGGTTTTCAGGAGTGGCCCTGACAGCGTTTACACCGGCAGGCACAACCGGCCCGGTCCACTCAAAAACCTCTGCAGCGTTTGCTAATGGTTCGTTGACACACCCGTGGCTCATGGGATACCCAAAATTATTGTGCCAATAAGCGCCATGGAGAGCATAACCTTTATAAAAAAAATTATTATTTGGGACATTGGGCAGGTTATAATAAGTTCCCCATTCTTTTGACCCCCCAACCATTGATTGGTATCTGGTTTTATACCAGATATTAAAAGTCCCTTTTGGGGTTGGAGCCCATTTACCTGATGAAATAGGGAATTCCATAACTACCCTGTTGCCTTCCCACGCCCTGACCCTCTGTTCGTCTAAAGATACCTCAATCCATTTTTCTTCCCCGGCAGAGTTAGTAGTACCCAAAACTTTTGTGTCAGGGTTTTGGTTTAGAAGATTGTTTTGTGCAAGTGAGGTTTTGGGGTAATCGATGATCTCATTATTGAAGAAAGCCAAAGAGGCATTTTCATCAAAGTCCCCATTTGAATTTTCTACCTCTTTTTCA
>CAZFVS010000085.1:0-2224 GCA_964522265.1 uncultured Gammaproteobacteria bacterium
TAATTATCTGGCTCATTTTGCCAATAGAAATCAACTTTTTTTTAGCAGAAATTGGGGATATGGAGACTCAAGATTTGGACCGATAGATGATATCAGTTTTCAGATCGGACATCTTCATTGGGGTTTGTCAATAGTGGCTCTTTTGGTAGCTATAATAATGCTTAAGAAAAATGCAAAAGCCGCATTTATGATTCCCCTAATATTTGCTGCAACGCTTTTTTATACTTTTTTATCCCATGAAAAGTCATCATTTATTTGGAGTGCAATACCTACCTTACAATATCTTCAATTTCCCTGGAGATTTTTGACTCTGTCTATCTTTGGGACCTCTTTTTTGGCAGGAAGTATAATATTTTTATTTAAGTTACGAAACTTTGAAAAATATAAAACGATTTTTGTACCTGTTTTAATTGTTTTGCTGATTTTTATGAACAAAGACTACTTCCGTTTTAAAGATTATTGGCCTTGGGTAACAGATCAGGTTAAGTTTTCCGGTGAGCTATGGAGATTGCAAATAACATCCGGGATTTTTGATTATTTGCCTAAATGGGCACCTTTGCCTCCTGCAAAACCGCCCAGTGGAGATGCTGAGGTGCCTGAAGGAGTTGGTTTTTCTGAGACTATTTTTAAAAACAGTATCAAGCAGGAATATTTAGTAAAAATGAAAGAAGCAGGGGTGTTGAGATTAAATACCTTTTATTTTCCCGGATGGAAGTATTTTGTAAACGGAGAAGAGGTGATTGTTGATCCGTATGCAGACAAAGAATTGGGTAGACCCCGTATTAAACTTCCACCAGGGGATTATAAAGTTGTTGCAAAATTTACTAATACTACCATAAGAACCATTGGGAATATTTTTTCATTCATATCTTGGCTGATATTAATTGTTTTGGTAGTGTACAAACCGCTAAGAAAAAAAATTTAAAATTTAGAATTTTCTATGATAATCACCCAAACCCCATTAAGAATCAGCTTTGCAGGTGGGGGAACTGATTTGCCGGATTTTTATAGACAGTATGGAGGAGCTGTAATATCCTCCGCAATAGATAAGTATGTTTTTGTGATTGTTCAAGAACGGTTTGATGACATGATTTATTTAAACTGGACGAAGAAAGAGATCGTAAATGATGTCAACAAAATAGAACATGAATTAATCAGGGAAGCAATGAAAAAGACCGGTGTGTTGAGAGGAGTTGAAATTATCACTCTTTCTGATATACCTTCTGAAGGGTCAGGTTTAGGTTCTTCCTCCAGTATTACTGTGGGGTTATTGCAGGCTTTGTATCTGTATCAGGGGATCCATGTTGATGCGGAACGGTTGGCGAAAGAAGCATGCGATATAGAGATTAATATTTTGGGTAAACCAGTTGGGAAACAAGATCAGTATATTGCCAGTTACGGAGGTTTCAAACACTTCAGTTTTCACCAGAACGAAGATGTTTCAGTAAGTTATCCAAAAATACCACAGGATTTATTAACAGAGCTTGGATTAAATTTGATGCTTTTTTTTACTGGAAAAACCAGAAAATCTTCCGATGTGCTTGTTGAACAGAAAAGGAAAATTACAGACACAACGAGCATTTTACAAAAGATGAGAGATCAAAGTTATGAAGTTTTACATGCTATTGAAAAAGGGAATATTAATTTATTAGGAGAAGCACTGGATTTGGGTTGGGAACTAAAGAAAAAACTGGCAGGGGGGATAACCAATCCCGAGATTGATGCAATGTATAAAAAGGCTAAAAAAGCAGGTGCATTAGGAGGCAAAATTGCTGGAGCTGGGGGTGGAGGTTTTATGCTTTTGTATGTCCCGTTGGATAAGCAAAAAAACGTACACCAAACACTCGCCGATTATAAAGAACTGACTTTTAGTCTGGAAAGAGATGGCAGTAAATCAATTTTTAATATCAGAAGGTAGGATGCATAAATTCTTTAAGAAACCATATATAATTTTTCTTTCCATATTTTCTGTTTACATTCTGTTTCTAGCCATTGTAACCAGGGTTTTTTTTATCTATCACTTAAGTGCTCAGAACTTACTGCTTTTAGGGCTTTTGGGAATAGATTTTTCCTTCCCCTTTTGGGCAATATACCTTTTTGCAATAGGAAGTTTTTTAATATTCAGCCTAATCTCTTTTAAACTTTTTCCCCACCCGTACAGTTACTATCCGTTGCTAATTTATGCAGTTACACCTTGGTTTCATTACCTAACTGTTGCACAATC
>CAZFVS010000085.1:2234-4750 GCA_964522265.1 uncultured Gammaproteobacteria bacterium
TTTACTTTTTTTAACACTTATTTCTTTTTTAGGTTTAATACTTGTAAAACAAAAAAAGGAAAAATTGAGTTTTGCCTTATTTTTAATAGGAAGTTTATTTTCAATTTATAGCTTTTTAGCACCTTTTTTTATGTACGCCCTGCTTCTTGTTATTTTGAAGATAACAAAATTGCTCAATCCTCAGATAACCAAAGTACTGGTAATAACTTTTATTATAACTATTATTCCTTTGGGATTATTGATTAAAATCAGGCCTCAAGCTTTTGAGAATATATATAAAAATGAGATAACTATCTTTTCAAACCCGGGTTTACTTGCAGACAGCAACCGTCTCCAAGGTGATTCTAAAGCAATGGGTTTTTCATATTCGGCTAAGTTTAGTGAGAACAAATATTTTTATGTAAGTAAGTATGCTCTGATGAAATTTCTTTATCATCTGACGCCCTCAACTTATTTTACACCGCAAGAAAAATTATTAAACTTTTCGTTTACTCCTCCGCTTTTTTTGGGTTTTTTATTACCGTTTATTTATGGATTGTATAAAACTTTTAACGCAAAACAAGCCAGGAAACACCTTTTAATTATACCAATTCTGATCCTGCCATCTTTTCTGTCGCAAAAAATTATTAATTTAAACCATCTGGTGATAGTTGGACCGGCGGTAATTCTACTTTCAGGTTATGGATTAATGTTTTTTTCAAAAAGGAAGATTCTGTTTTTGGTTACAGCAGTAATAGTTTTAACCCAAATTTTATTTACCACCCTGGATATAGTTCAAAGAGAGGATATTCGCTATCATAAATATTTTGGGACGAATCTTTTAAATGATCTCGGCAGACAATGATCAGTAAGAAATTGATCTTAATTATCTTAACCCTTCTGACTTTAATTGGTGGTTTTTTGCGGTTTTATAAAATTGCAAAAAACCCTGTCAGTTTAAACCCCGATGAAGTCTCTTTTGCATACAGCGCTTATTCTGTATTGAAAACTGGAAAGGATGAGTATGGAAAATTTTTGCCTATTACCTTCCGGTCAGTAGGGGATTATAAAAATCCCGTACCAGTTTACTCGCTAGTTTTATCCGAAGCAATATTTGGTCTTAATGATTTTAGCGAAAGGTTTCCTTTCGCCTTTTTTGGTGCGCTAGCTATACCGGTTTTATTTTTTCTGGTATTGCAACTGACAAAAAACCAGCTTTTAGCTATTTTAACAACAGGAATATTGGTTATTTCACCCTGGCATGTTTTCTATAGCCGTTATGGTAATGACCCACCAATGGGGATGGTAATCGCCAGTTTAGGACTTCTGTTTTTTTTGAAAATGATAGAAAAAGGGGGTATCTACACACTGTTTTCCTCATTCTTCTTGATTTTATCGATGTATACATATTACTCGGAAAGGATTTTTATTCCGCTGCTTTTCTTATTTTTAATAGTCTACTTTTTTAAATCTTTAAAGAAAAACCTCAAAACAACTGCAATTTTTCTTTTTTTATCGGCAATTTTTGTCAGCCCGTTGGTACTACGGAGTTTTTTCGGACCCGATTTAGCCCGCGGTAATATGGTTTTTATAGCCAAAGATATTGATTACACAAGATATGTTATTCTGGATCACGTCCGATCCGGTTTGAGTATAGGTAATATCAATATTGAGGAGATTTTTGCTTTATTTATGCTGGTAGTAGGGCGTTTTTTAAATTACTTCCAACCGGACTTTTTGTTTTTTACAGGATTGAATATGACTCATCAAGGCAGTTTGGGGCTTGGAGTATTATACTTATTTGAGTTTCCCTGGATGGTTCTCGGGGTCTTGGAGTTAATCAAAGGTAAGGTTAAAAACAGGGGACTTGTTTTTGGTTGGGTTGCACTTTCCTTTATACCCGCAGCTTTAACTAATAATGAACATAATGCCGGCAGAACGATACAAGCTCCACCAATGATACTTTTAATAAGCGCCATCGGACTTATTAAGTTTGTAGAAATTATCAGAAAAATGAAATCGGTCTATATAAAAACAGCCGTCAGTTTATTTTGCACATTATTTATCCTGATCAGTTTAATACACGCATTTATTACATACTCAGTACATTTTCCTGTTGACAGAAGCGAGTTTTCCATGATGGGAAATAAAGAGGCAGTGGAATATATATTGGCCAATAAAGAAAAATACCAGGAAGTAGTTTTTGACCCTTTCAGAGGGGTGGATGCTCCGACGATATATAGTCTCCCGGGGTATTATATTTTATTTTATTCCAAATATGATCCAGCGCTGTACCAGAAGGAATTGATAGAAAATGAGAAAAAAGGGATTTCAGGTTTTGATAAGTACAGAATTAGGAAAATTTATTGGCCAAACGATAGGTATGCAAAGGACACGCTTTTTGTGGGCAGCCCATGGAGTCTGCCGCTAAAAGACATAAAAGAGGAAGAGATTTTAAAAAGAATTTATTTGAGTGATGGCCAGCTGGCATTGCTAGTTGTTAACCCTAAGCCTCCAAAATGATCAGTGTTGGCAAT
>CAZFVS010000086.1:0-4734 GCA_964522265.1 uncultured Gammaproteobacteria bacterium
CTGAAAGAACTAGACTCCCGGAAGGATCTGACAGAAGATGAAGCAGATGAATAAATCTACCCACGATCTAACGATCGGGGTTTTATCGAGATAAAGCTGCAGCGGACAGGTAATTGGCAGATTGGGGGTATAGCTCAATGGTAGAGCAACTGCCTCTTAAGCAGTCGGTTTTGGGTTCGAATCCCAATGCCCCCACAAATTATCATTTCTCGCCCCGAACTTCTGCGTGACAAGTTCTTGCAGAAGATTTTGGGGAAGGTTGAGTTGAATATCAATTCTGTCTGGTATGAGCTGATCTGCTTTCTTTCTTCCTGCAATTCTATCCCTCTGCGTCCTTGATCTGGCATACACAACAATACGATCAATCAACATGTGAATGAGGTCATATAATTCTCTCTTAGCTTTCTCCTCCTTATCAGCATCCTCAAATATCATGCCAATTACTTTGCTGTATTTCTGTGCGTAAAGCTCAAGACTTGCTTCGTAGCCAACAGACATATTTTCTTTGCTCAGTTCATTGTCAATTTGGTCAATTCGTTTCTTACCATTAGCTTCTGATTCATTCAACTCATCAAGTTTCCTTTGGAGTTCTGTTGAATCAAACGAACCTTTGAGTTCATACATCTTGAGTATGTTTTGCCTTCTGATGGGCAAATTCTCCAATAACTCCTGAAATGTTTTCCGTTCCCTCGTCAGTCGCTTGATATTCAATCGAGATGAATCCAGACCCCTCTGATATTCAAAGGTTGCCTTAGGATTAGCCAGTAGCTTGCGGACAAACTCTACAACATATTTCTCAAGTGATTCTGCTGGAATTGGCACAACAGGACAGATGTCCGAGTATTTCTTTCTGTTCTTGCGATTACACTGATAATGATATGAGTAACGACCTGTTGAAATGTCTATCATGTCTTTACCGCCAGTCCATGACATTTCAGAGTCTTTGGTAGCCCCTAACTTGCGACAGTTATCGCATTTGAGTAAGCCAGACAGTAAATAAAGATGACCTTTGTCTTTGCTTTTGGTGATTGTCTTTCTGCTGGAAATATCGAGTAATCGCTTCTGTGTAAATTCGAAGAATGGTCTGGGAATTATTGGATCGTGTCTGCGGGGAGATATTTGCCATTCACCCTTGGGAAGCGGTTTTCCTTTCTTCGATTTGGTGTGATAAAGAATCCCTGTGTATATTTCATCAGATAGGATTGAACGCACCATTTCCATACGCCAGAAATACAAGGCGTTAGTTTTACGAGTTTCACCCTTTCTTTTACCATAATGGATGGCTGAAGCATCAGGACTCAATATCTCCTGTTCAATGAGAACATCAGCTATTTTCTGAGGAGTCAGGCCTCCTACTGAAAACCAGTCAAATATCTTCCTCACAATCTTAGCCTCCTCTTCAAATATCACTAAATGACCTTCTGAGTCTTTCTGGTAGCCGTAACGGGCATTTGCACCCATGTACACACCAAGTAAGTTAGCCTGTTCTCGACCCCGCCTGGTTCTATCAAGGATATTTTCTCTCTCAAGCTCTGCAATTACTCCCATAATCCCAAGCATTGCTCGGCCAAAAGCTGTGCTCGTATCAATGGATTCTGTGGCTGAAATAAACTCTATGCCATTTTCTTCAAAGAAGTCTATTACATCCATGAGGATTCGTAACTTGCGAGCAAAGCGGTCTATCTTGAAAACTGCAACAGTATCAAAGGGTTTGTGTCCGTTAGGAGCATTGAGGTAATCTTCTTTGAGCTTGGCAAAGCCAGGACGCTCATCAAGTTTAGTAGAGCCACTAATATCATCAATATAAACATAGTTATCTCCTGCGAAAACAACTGCGGGCTGTCCGTTTCTCAGTTTGCCTTTGGTTTTTAGAATCGCTTCAACTGCTTCTCTCTGTGCAGGTATCCCAAACTTATCAGCTTGGTCGTCTGTCGAAACCCGAATATAATAGGCAAGCCTTCGAGTAATTTCTTCCTTATTTCCGTCCATATTTCTTTACTGATTTACTACTAATACTTAGTTCCTGGTAACCTTTCCCTATTTAGTACATTATACTATTTTCAACGAGAGTTTACCAATAGTTCACACAGGGTTTCGGACAGCTGTCTTGATTATTCAGAAGTTGGTGAACTCAGATAGGAAGGTCTTGTAATAACATAACCTCTCTTCAGAAGAATCCTTGCCAGTTTATTGTAGGAATCTTCTTTTGATTTGGTAGAATCCTGATTTTCCACCTGAGTTACATTTTCTTTCAACTCAACTTTGATGTTGAGTTTTGGCATCACATCCATACTGACTTTGACAGCTTCGATATACAGTCTGGCAGCCTCTCTGGTTTCTTTTGATAACTGAGTCTTACCCTGATCGCTTTCGATGGCCTTGTACCACCTCTCACGCAGTTCTGGCAGATCAATGGCCACAAAGCGTTTGACCTGATTCACAACCAAGGATTTCAAGTTGACCTTTTCTGCGTCAAAGGTCTCCTCGATCTTTGAGACAGGAGCCGCCGATACGACTGCTTGCACAACCTCTCGTTTGCGGTAGTTGTAGAGTGCTCATCTACTGGGAAGGGAAATCTTTGGAAACTCCTGAGAAAGCTGAGCTAAAATCTTGGCTGGGGAGTATCTGCTTCTCAGGTATGAATCAAGTTTGTCTTTGACTTCCCCTGTCAAAGCATGGACGCCTGTTTCATAACCTGCGTGAGTGATTGAACTGCCTTTAGCTGCATATCTGGTTTTATTGTCTTGATTTAGCATAGTGGCTGGAAACATTCCAAGAAATTAGCCTGAAAATTGAATACATTATCATTATACCTGGAACTAATACTTATAGGCAATTAGATGGGATTTTAGTATAATAAAGCCATGATAATAGCAACTTTGAAAGGTAAAAACTTTCAGTTTGAAACGAAACCAGGATTATTTTCAAAGAATGAAATTGATCCTGGTAGTAAATTATTGATAGAACAGATGGTCATAAAGTCAACTGACACTGTTCTTGACTTGGGCTGCGGATATGGCGTTATTGGCTTGGTAGCAGCAAGTATAGCCACTCAAGGTAAAGTTTATATGGTTGATACAGATATTCGAGCTGTAAAGTACAGTAAAATCAATGCTTCCCTAAATAAGATTAGTAATGTTCAGATTCTGGCAAGCGATGGATTTGAAGAGTTGCTTGATATTCAATTTGACATTGTAGTGTCTAATCCTCCGAGCCACTTACCCAAAGAAACCATAATCGAGTTCATTGAAGGCGCAAGACTGCATTTGACCAAAGGTGGAAAGTTGCATTTTGTGGACGAGAAGCGAATAAAACCAATGATAAAACGAGAGTTTGAACGAGTGTTTGGTAATTATGAACTGATTACCCAGAACTCTGTATATGTTGTGTCTGTTGCGGTTCAAACTTGAAGGTTTGATTCTCCACTAACTCAGTTGCCTAACTTCGCTGTGTAGTCTATGCAGAATTGCCTGATTATTTGCCTCAGTTGAGCAGATTTGGACTTGAAGGGACTTTACTGGAGATAACTTGCTGTTGAAGATAATTTCCTTCTCTGGATACATCAGAGCTGTACCAGGAGTCAGAAATCTGTCTATCAGTTCTCGCACTGTCGGTAATTCTTCTGTTGTTGATTGCTTTCCTTTGCTTTTCATTCATTCCTATTCTACCAATTATGCGGTCTAAATGGTAATGCGAGAATACCAGAGGGTAGCGATCATAGAATTCCTTTGGTACAATATGGTCAGTCAGTTTCTGGTGAGAATTAGTAAATGACAAATCGATAGTACCCTTTTGCTCCGCCGAAGGCGGGGGGTGTTAGGTATTTGTTGAGCGTTCGCTGCTCGGATTATAGCCAACAATAACCATCTTATTATTTTGCAATACGGTCATACTGGTGGGATCATGAGTTTTGGTTAATTGAGGAAGATATAATTCCTCTTGGAAAAAGGGATTAACATCCATTTGAGCCGTGACAATTTGGGATTCTAAGATGTCTCCTCTGGTAGCAAGGAATAAACGGCCCGGTTTCTTGTTATATTGTATCAGGGTATAAAAAATAAGACAGTCTGGTCTATTATGCCTACTTCTTAGAAAAGGCGCCTCAGTAAGTTCAATTCCGGCAAATTGCAAGATTACCCCCAGGTCTCTCTGACCATTATAATCTTCGATAACCTCAGCCTCCCATTCAATTTTTCTCTCCCTTTCGTCAAGCGGTTCGGGTCTTCTCTTTTCCCATCCTGTCGGTTTTTGAAAAACGTGCTTGGCTACTATTTGACTCCAGTTTGTTTCCCCTGCTGTCGACTCACGGGATACCCTTCTAACATCTCCAAGTAAACTGCCCCCGCCGATTCGGGTTGTAATTCTTCCTCTTAATATATCAAGTGAGGTCCTTGGGGGCATTGATCTTATTCTTCTTTCAAGATGATTCATTATCTCTCCGCTCCAAGCCATAGAAGTTTTGTAATACCTCAATTTTGTCTCTTAGGCTTTCCATGTCAGCATAGGTATGGATAAGGATAATATAAAAATGGGGTCTTTCTTCCATTGGCTTGTATTTTATCATTTTTATAGGATGAGCACAAATTTTTAATAGAAGAAGATATTGGTCCCTCTTGATCTTAGTACTGGAAAATGAAATAGTTTAACTTATGACCTACCAAAAAGGTAATGCGCTTTTGATTCTGGTAATTTTTTTATGTATTACAATATTTCTGACTGCCGGCATCTATCTCT
>CAZFVS010000087.1:0-4667 GCA_964522265.1 uncultured Gammaproteobacteria bacterium
AATTCCAGGTCCAATTAAACCAATAGAAAACATCGGCAAAATATGTGAAAATTCAACATTAGAAAGTTCAAAATAATAACCCCAGGCCCGGTCAAATAAATTCATACTCAAGACATTAAGATTTCTAAAGAAAAACCCGCCGTTAAATTGCAACAGTCCTGCGCCTCTAAACAAACCGTTTTTAAGATGTGGATCGTATATCATCCATTCTCTGTTTGTGATGTAAACAAAGGTTAAAATTAGGGGCATAAAAAATGCTACTGCGCTTATCAAAACATTTTTTAGTATTTCTGCTTTTGTTTTAAATAATTTATATCCGTATATGAGAACTAGTGCAGGGGTATAAAAAATAACAGTAGGATAAGAAAGCCAGGAAAACATTAAAATCACCCAAAATAAAATTTGTGTAAAAGTACCCTTCTTAAAATCTATTCGACTAAGCAGATACAGAGATATCGGCAGCCAGACAAGATCAATTCCTATTGTTTGTATTGTATTAAAATAAAGCAGAGTAGGCGAAAATCCTATTGTTATCAGAGGAATTACAGCTTTTTGCTCTCCAAGATATTTTTTTAATAAAGCTGCCAACGACAACAGCGATATCAGATATAAGAATAATCTGACGAATTTGGCAGTGAATAAACTAAACCCAAAAATATTGTAAACAAATGCTAAGATTCCATACCAAAAGATACTACCGGAAGTGCCATCGTACATCAGTCTATTCTGAAACCAAAAAGGGTTCCTCACAGATTCTGCTAATTCTTCATAACGTATCTGGCCCAAAGAGTTAAAAATAAAAATTGTCTGGAAACCAAATAAAATCAAAACCAAAAACCAATACCAACTTTTGAATCTCTTTTGCATTGATGATGGAAATGATATATTAGCAAAAAATAAATATCAATTTATGGATTTGCAGATACAAGCGTTAGAAACACTTTCAGAGCTTAATGCTTACAACCTTTGGCTTGTTTCTAAGTTTAAAAAATTTATAAAAAATAACGTTTTGGAAATCGGAAGTGGTATTGGTACTATTACCTCTATATTAATATCTGCCGGTTTCAACGTTACTCCTTCTGAGATTAATAAAAAATATATCAAAAAACTTAAACAGTTTTCAAAACAGCCTTTATATTTAGATATAACTAAACCATGTAAAATAAATAAAAAATTTCAGACTATCATTGCTGTAAATGTTGTCGAGCATACCCAAGATGATATGAAAACATTAATCAATATTTCTAAATTGCTGAAGGAGGGGGGCGCTCTTATACTGCTTACTCCTGCACATAACTTTTTATATGGATCTTATGATAAAAGGGTAGGCCATTTTAGAAGATACTCCAAAAAAGAAATCTCAAATAAATTAGTAAAAACAAACTTTAAAATAAAAAAAATATTTTATATTAATAAGCTTGGCGCCTTGGGTTGGTTTGTTAACAGTAAACTTTTAAAAAGAAAGGATCTTCCTCAACACCAAACTTGGCTTATCAACCAGCTTGTTCCATGTTTAGATTTCCTAGATAAAACGGTCCCCTTGAATTTCGGTTTATCTATAATGGCTATTGCACAAAAAAAGCTTTAGTCGGGATCCAGAAGTTCAATCGACAATGGGATCATTTTTTTAATTCTTTCATCATATCCTAAAATTCTATGACACTCCAATCTGTTCCACAAACATGATCCTGCAACAGCTGCATAAACTTCCTGATATCTACACTGACTTTTATTGTCAGCGCATATTAACTTTAAATCATCTTTTTGTACCCGATCAATCAAAATTTCCAGGGATTTCTCCGGAGAGGAACCAACTCCAAACCATCCCTGGTCCCTATAGGGGCTGGGTCTTTTTAAAAATGATAGGTTTTCCGGATATACCAGCAAGTGGTGAAGGGGTAAAAGCAGCAAAAGGCAGATAAGAGAAAACTTTAAAAACTTCAGTTTTATCTTAAGTTTAAATATAAATAACCAGACTATTGAATAAAGTATATAAAAAGAAGCCAAAAGAGGTGTAGCCCTGCGGATGCCTGAGAATTCACTGTCCCCGGTGCTGTGCCCTAAAAATATTGTCAATAAAACTGTAAGATATATAACCCCTAAAATTAATCTGATTTTTTTTAAGGTAAAAAAAATATAAAAACTTGCGGCCATTACTAGTAAAACGGCAATGATTGGATAATATCCTGAAAATTCAGTATTTTTAAGCTCAAAATAATAACTGTTCCCCCTTTGAAAAAGATCGCCCAGTGTCACCTGTAGACTCGGCCAAAGAGAAGAAAAGTCTATTCCTGATTTTACCCCACCCCTGAATAATCCGCTTTTGGCAATCGGATCATAGATCAGATCCTGCCTGTTTTTAATATAAAAAAATACAATTAGCAGTGGGGATAAAAAAGCGATAATTGAAAATAAGACCTTTTTGGATTTACTCTGTATTTTGCTACCCCGTAAAATAAAATAATAAATTATACCCAAAGCAGGAATATAAAAAACAAGGTTAGGGTAGCAAAGCCAGGCAATCATAACTAACATCCAAAGCAAGATATGGTTTAAGGTTTTTTGAGGGTTTTGATAGATCCGTGATAAGAGGTAAAGACATATCGGCAAAAACTGCAAATCCATACCATATGTAGTTTGTAAAATATTAAAATAAAGAAGTGTCGGTGAGATACCAATAGCCAGCAGCGGTATCAAACCATTCCTGATACCTAAATATTTTTTTAAAATACCTGCAAGGCAAAAAATCGATATCCCTGCCAGTATTAACCTAATAACTTTAGCGGCAAATAGATGGAAACCGAAAATATTATAGACCAAAGCCTGAAAACCATACCAAGCCATGCTTCCGGACAACCCATCATACATTAATCTGTTTTGAAACCAGAAAGGATTTCTGGCAGATTCAGCAAGCTCTTCGTATCTAATCTGCCCCATTGAATTAATTGTATAAACCGCCTGGGATATAAATAGGAAAAGGAGTAAAACCCAAAACTTATATCTTTTAATAATTTTTGTCATAATCTTTGCAATGAATTAATTAGTTTATTGATCTCTGTCTCTTTGGAAAAATCTTTGGCAGGGAATACCTGAATATTTAGTATTTCTCTGGCTTCTATAAGGGAAAATTCAAGTTTTTGATAATTTTCTATTTGCCAAACTTTTGCATAAACTTTCTCAAAATTTGGAAGTTGAGTTAATTCCTGGTTTAAAAGATTACCCTGATTCTGAAATTTACTGATATTTTTCTCATCAGTTAATCTCAAATCTTTTTTATAAATATTAAATAAAATTTTAAAATTTCCATCTGAGGAAAAAACTATTACCTCTCCCTGATCATTTTTAACTTGCCATTTTGGCGGATAAAAAAATAAATATTTATCTTGAAGTATGTATGATTTCCATCCTTCTTTATAGATATTTTTTTGCTGCAAAAATACTCTAGCACCTATATGATCTGGATAAAATTTTAAAACTTTTAAGAAATTTTCTTGAGCCTTTGCTTGATTTCCAATTTTTAAATAATCTTTCCCTAATTGATAATAAACATTTGGTATGTTTGGCTCTAAACTTAATACTCTCTCGTACGCTAAAATTGCCTTGGGAAAATCCTTATTTTGTTCATAAAGTGAAGCTAGCGTAAAGTTAGAAACTATATGGTTTGGGATCTGTGATGTTAATTTTTCATAAAAAGTTACTGGGTCTTTCCAATCTTTGTTGCGTTGGTAAGTCTGGTAGAAGTAAAATACAAGCAGTCCAATAAGTCCTATAAGACCAACCAGTCTCACGCGTCGTATGACCTCCCTAAAAAGCCAAGCCAGAAGCAAGCAAAACCCAAATGATGCTAAATAAATATACCTTTCCTGAAGTAATGCCCCTGTTGGGATGATATATGATGCAGGAAGAAGCCCTATCAAATACCAACCGATCCCAAAAGATACCACAGGAGCTTTGTTTAGAAGTTTGAAAAAAAGGAAAATGAGGCTAAAAAATACTCCAATATTCAATAAAATATCTGGCTGAAGCATAGATTGGGAACGTATAAAATCCATATTAGTAAAAGGATCCAACCAAACCTGAACTCCCGGAGCAATTGTATGGTTTAACGAAAGGTTAACTGGCCATAAAAGTAATTTCGTATAAATTATAAATACCCTACTCATCAAAAGCATCGTCAAATAAAAACTGTTATCTATATACCCCCCTCGGGAAATAAGATGAAACAACCCAACCCGTATAAATAAAAATAAAACAATCCCTAAAAGATAAGGCCCGTAAAACTTAAGGATGTAACTTACAGGTTTTTTGAAAAATTGTTTCTTCTGGAAACAAAAATCATAAAGACCAATCATCAAAGGCAAGGTCAACGCCATTTCATAGTAAAAAAATGCCACCCAACCCAAAATTACAGATAAAAAATAAGTTTTGGAAAATTTTGGGAATTTATCTCTTGATTTTAAATAAAAATAGAAAGAAGCAAGCATAAAATCAATCCCTAAAGTGTCAAAACTGGCAATAATTTGAGTTATTGCTTCCGTATGGATTGGATGCAGACCAAAAAGAAGGGCTGTGATAAAGGGTATTATATAGTATGTATTATGTATTATGGGATTTTTGCGTAATACATGATACTTAATACTTGATACTAATTCCCTGGTTATAAAATA
>CAZFVS010000088.1:0-977 GCA_964522265.1 uncultured Gammaproteobacteria bacterium
TGAAGTTCAAAGTGTACTGAGTCTTTCTCCGGTAATGGATTTCTGCAGACAGATAGGCAGAATCACCCGGGAAAGATTGGATGAAATTATCAGTTATAAAAACCTGAACCCCCTTACAGACCTTAGCAGTTTGTAATTGCTAAATACTAAAATTTAATCTACTCTTAAACTACACCCATCCGATACCATGACCCGAACCCTGGAATTGGCCAATAAGTTAAAAAAAATCCATCTGATTTATGTAAGTGACAAAAGACCGGGGATAATGCGCCAGAAGATGAACAGGAATTTCAGGTATTATGACTCTGAAGGAAAAAGAGTCACTCTCAAAAAAACTTTAACAAGAGTTAAGGATTTGGCCATACCTCCTGGGTGGGAAAACGTCTGGATCTGCCCTGCAGAGAATGGACATCTGCAGGCCACAGGTTATGACGAAAAAGGCAGAAAACAATATTTATACCATAAGTCCTGGATCGATTTGTGCAGTGAAAATAAATTTAACAAGATGGTTTCATTCGGGCTGGCCTTGCCAAAAATCAGAAACTGCGTCAAGAATGATTTAAAATTGTCCGGAATGCCAAGGGAAAAAATTTTAGCAACCGTAATCTGGCTTCTGGAACATACTTTAATCAGGGTTGGCAACGAAGAATATGCGCAGGATAACAAATCTTTCGGTTTAACAACACTAAGAAACAGGCATGCAGATGTCTGGGGAGATAGAATCAGGTTTGAGTTTGTGGGGAAAAGCGGTGTTGAACACAACGTAGATATTAACCATCCGGTTATTGCCCGGATCATCAAAAATTGTATCGAGCTGCCTGGATATGAACTTTTCCAGTATGTTGACCGGGAGGGCAAAAAACATTCCATTGATTCTCAAGATATAAACCACTACTTAAAAAACGTGACAGGGAAAGATATTACTGCCAAAGATTTCCGCACCTGGGGCGCAACAACACTTGCGGCAACCACGCTTT
>CAZFVS010000088.1:987-4650 GCA_964522265.1 uncultured Gammaproteobacteria bacterium
CTTTACAGGCTGGGTGAAGATAAAGACGGCAGGAAGATTAAACAGCATATTAATCAGGCCGCAAAAGCAGCTGCCAAACTCCTGCGAAATACAATTTCAGTCTGTAAAAATTATTATATCCACCCGGCTGTCTTCCGGGCTTATAAAAACAGCCAGCTTGTAAAATATTTTTCTAAAAAATCTCAGACAGCCGATTTAAATTTATGGGAATCCAGGGTATTAAGGCTCTTGGAAGAGCAGGTTTAGAATCTAAATTAATTCAAACTTGGCTTTAAAATGCCTGAGGGGCAAATCCCTGCCGTAAACCACTCTTACCTTTGGAATATTTTCTCTGCCCAAATAAAGCGCTTTTACTGCTTCCACCACAGATTCTAAATCTTGCCTCTCATACCGTAACCGCGGCACTGCAAACCTGACAAAATTTACCTTTGGCAGAATCTCTTTACCCAATTTAGTATCATATCTGCCAAAAGCAAAGTTGCCCAATTCACAGGCTCTGTGGCCAAATACTCCAAGAAGCATTGCTGTGAAAGATATCCCGGCAAAATTTTCAGGCTGCATTTTTGTCCCTTCAAAAAACTTATCCACATCAAGATAAACAGCATGCCCTCCAATAGGAGTAACAACCGGGATACCCGCTTCCTTCATAGCCATACCGAAATCCCTTACCTGGCTGATTCGGTAAGTTAAATATTCCTCCCTTTCGGTCACTACCCCTAAACCAACAACCAGCGCCATGATATCCCGGCCTGACATACCTCCATAAGTCGGATGTCCTTCTTTGGTAATCTGGTAATCCATTAACTTAAACGGCAGAAGCGGATATTTTTTAACCAGTAAACCACCGGTTTTTAAAAATAAGCCACCCCCCATATTCACCAGACCATCTTTTTTAAAACTAATGGTAAATCCATCTGCATATGAAAATATCTCCCCAATGACAGTTTTGATGCTTTTCGTTTGAAAACCTTTCTCATAGTGTTTAATAAACCAGGCATTCTCTGCAAACCTGCATGCATCAAAAAATAATGGGATTTTGAATTTACGGGAGAGTTGGTGAACCTCCCTGATATTCTCCATCGAGACAGGCTGACCTCCACCGGTGTTGTTAGTTATGGTGATGTATATAAGCGGGATGCAGTCTGCTTTTTTCTCCAGCAGACTGGTAAGTTGCAAAATATCCATATTACCTTTAAATCTGCAATCTGACTCCGGATTATTGAGCTCTTTGGAAAAAAGGTTGACTGCCTCAATACCATTAGCCTCCATATTGGCAGATGTGGTATCAAAATGCCCGTTTGACGGAATAATTTGCCCTTTGCTCAGCTTGCCCAGTAAAGTAAAGAGGGCATCCTCAGCCGGTCTTCCCTGGTGAAAGATAAAAGGGGCAAAGCCTTCACCAAAAACCTGTTTAATTTTTGCAAGCAACAGAAAATAACCTCTATTTGAACCATAAGCGTCATCCCCAAGATGCATTACTGACCATTGTTCACTGGTCATGGTCGTTGTCCCGGAATCTGAAAGCAGATCACTCCCCGTAACAAATTCAGCAGGAAAAGAGAAAATGTTAAAACCAACGCTCTCTAAAACTTTAATCCTTGCGAGCGGAGTTACTGATTTTTTAAACTCAATGGAATGGTTAAAATAAGGCCTTGCGGTCGCGGTGGACCTTTTTTGGGCTGCAAAATACCGCAAAAGTGTTTGAAATTTCACAATTTATTGTAATCCCCCGGTAACTTTAACCTTAGAAAGCAGATCCAGATTCTCCAAAAGTTTGGCGCAACCTCTCACAACTGTTGTAAGCGGATCATCAGCAACCAGCACAGGCATTTTGGTTTCATCAGAAATCCTTTTATCCAACCCCCTGATCAGCGCTCCGCCACCTGTAATAACAATCCCCCGTTCCAGAATGTCAGACAGCAGTTCAGGCGGGGTTTCTTCTAAAACTTCATGTATCTCATTTATGATCTGATTAATTGTAGAACTTAAGGCTTCCCTGATCTCGCTTGATGAAACCTTAATGGATTTTGGCAGACCTGATGCCAACTCCCTACCCCTGACAATTGTATCTTTCTCCTTAGGAAGTTGTATTGCACTCCCCAGTTCAATCTTAGTCTCCTCTGCGGTACGCTCACCTATCAACATCCCGTAACGCATCCTCATATAAGAGACAATATCCTGATCCATCTCATCCCCTGCCACTCTGAGTGAACGGTTGATTACCATCCCCCCAAGAGAAATCACACCGATCTCGGTTGTCCCTCCCCCGATATCTACTATTAGGCTTCCTTCGGGGTCTTCAATATTTAAATTTGCACCAATGGCATCTGCCATCGGCTCTTCAATAAGATATGCCTCCCTGGCGCCGGCAGAGATGGCAGCATCCTGCACTGCCCTTCTTTCTACTTCAGTGACTCCTGAAGGTATACCAATTACCACCCTGGGCCTGGGGATTTTTGGGAAGTGTCCCGGAGACTGGTGGACTCTTTGGATAAAGTGGCGAAGCATGGCTTCTGTTGTATCAAAATCTGAAATAACCCCATCCCGCAATGGCCTGACAGTCTCAATCATAGCCGGAGTCCTGCCTAACATTCTTTTTGCCTCCACACCAATTGCTAAAATCTGGCGGGTCTTTTTGTGAATTGCCACAACTGAGGGCTCACGTATGACAATCCCTTTACCTTTAACAGCCACAAGAGTGTTGACTGTGCCTAAATCTATGCCGATATCATGAGAAACAAGTTGCCAAAAACGCCCAAACATACTGCTTAGGAGTTTAGCACATTACCACATTTTGTGGTATAAATAACTAATGTTTTCCACCCAAAGGATCATCTCCTGGTCCTATTATATTTTATTTTTTTTAACCCCACTTTTTTTTACCCCGTTAAATAACGAGCTTTTTGAGTACAACAAGATGATGCTGGTTTATGGTCTTACCATCGTAATTGTCGGGACATGGTTTTTAAAAATGCTCAACGAGAAAACCCTCATTTTAAAACGCACTCCTTTGGATATTCCCCTGCTTTTGTTTTATCTCAGCCAAGTTTTGTCGACAATCTTTTCAATCGATCCGCACACATCTTTTTGGGGCTATTACTCCCGTTCAAACGGCGGGTTATTATCCATCACGGCTTATCTTCTCCTTTATTTTGCTTTTGTCTCTAATTTTGAGGCCAAAGATGTGATACGTTTTTTAAAATCTGCGCTTTTGGGAGGATTTTTGGTATCACTTTATGCTATCCCCGAACATTTTGGCATCTCCCCCTCCTGCATAATCCTAACAGGATCTGCCACTGCAGATTGTTGGGTACAGGATGTTCAAGCAAGGGTTTTTGCAACATTGGGCCAACCTAATTGGCTTGCAGCATATTTGTCAATGCTGATCTTCCCAGCTCTTTATCTCTTTCTCCAAGCCAAAACTAAACTGCAGCAAGGCTTTTTTTATCTTTTACTTGTTGCTTTTTATCTGGCTTTTACCTTCACTTATTCCAGAGGCGGCACCCTGGGGTTTTTAGCAGGAATGGGGGTTTTTATTGTGACATATATTCTGTCAATTTGGAGGAAACCTGTCAAAAGCGTTCATCCGGTAGAATTTAAAATGAACCACTCCGCAGTAAACTGCGGAGTATCCCTTCGGGAAAGTTCTTCTGTGAACCATTC
>CAZFVS010000089.1:0-4644 GCA_964522265.1 uncultured Gammaproteobacteria bacterium
TGGCCAGAAAAATTTTTATAGATACATCTGCCTGGATCTCCTATTCCCTTTCTGGCCAACCCAAACATTCTACTATTAAAAATATAATCAAACAGCTTATCAAAGAAGGCGTAACTCTTTGTACCTCAAATGATGTGATTGATGAGACAATAACCAGGTTTATTTATAGTACTAATATCAAAATAGCTGAGAAATTTATTAATTTGATAAAGAATGGGGCAAAAAATAATAATTTAGTCCAGCTTTGGGTGGACGAAGAAATTCAAAGAGAAGCTTTTATGTTAGTGCAAAAATTTTCAGAGCATAAATTATCTTTAACCGATACCACAAGCATTGTATTGATGAAAAGATTCTCTGTTGAGTCAGTGATTAGCCTTGATTCTGATTTTAAAAAGGTTGGAATACCCACTCAACCCTAAATCCCGCAGGGAATATCACAACGGGAAATACACTTTTAACATTAAGCTGCATCTTCCGGGCCTCTTTTAACCACTCTCAGATGAGGAAACTTGATAACATTTGACGGCAGTTCCTCCTCTTCAGGTTTGTTGTCTCCACCTTCTATCATTACAGACTTGGCCTATCTCACCTTTGTTAAAGGATAACAGTAAAGGTTTTTTTGGACTTTTTCGAAAGAGGTAGAGTATTCTTAGAATTAGCTAAAATTTTGATTTAGATGTTATCAGACAACTTTATCAAAAAGCAGGGGCTCATGCTTTTGGAGATAGGGCACCAAAGCTAACTGCATTACTAAAAGATGCCAACGGAAGGTTCATGAAAGGGATCTCTTTTGGACAAGAACCCGATTCTGGTTTAGGTCCTCAGAATTCTTTTAATAACTTAAGGGAGGGCATTTTTAACTTTATATACCAACATGACCATATTTCTGTAGATTCTCCTGATTTTGACAGAAAATTTCTAGAGTACTTTAAACTTTACAAGGTAGATCCAAAGAATCCTGCCTTTAACTGGCCTCCAGAAAAAGGATCAGAGTTGTTTTCGGTTATTGCTGCGAATAGCTATTAATTTACTTATACAACTGGCTGTGGGTTCCAAGAATTTTAAAATTTACAACATTATCTTGCTGGGAAAATATTGCCCGCCAGTCACCAGTAATATCAATGCTCCTATACCCTAAATATTCACCTGTCAGGGTATGATTATTAAGTAATTCATGAAATGGGTTTTTTAAAAATAGTTCTAATCTTTTATCAAATGCAGATTGGATTTTAGAGTCAGCTTTTTCATATCGCTTTTTAAATTTCTTAGCGAATTTGATTTGCATATTTTGCTTTTGGGTTTTTTAACCAAGCTATAGCATCATTCGCATTGTCAAATGCTGGAGAAACTAACCCTTCTTTTGTTTCTTTTTCCGCTTCTCTTAAGGCTTGAATTAGGTATTCCGTAGGTTCTTCACTCAAACTAAAGTAAACTTCTTTAGTCCTAATTAAATGCCTTAGGTAGCCATTAATTATTCCACTTAAACTCAATCCCAACTGTTGGGCCATTCTTTGAGCTTGTTTCTTAACTGTTGGTTCAACTTTAATATTAATTATTGCTGTATTCATGTATATAAAGTATATACTTTATATACACTTTTGTCAATGATCTAAATATTCTTCCACCTCCAACGCTGCTTTGCAGCCGGCGCCTGCAGCTGTGACTGCCTGGCGGTATTTATGGTCAGATACATCCCCTGCCACAAACACCCCTGAAACCGAGCTCTTGACACCATCTTTAACAATAATGTATTCTTTTTCATCAAGATCCACCTGTCCTTTTAAAAATCCTGTATTGGGTTTGTGACCGATAGCGACAAATACTCCATCTATAGGTACATTACTAATCTGCCCATTTTGAGTATTTTTTAGCTTCACTCCTGTTAATTTAGATTGCCCTATAAACTCAATTATCTCTTTATTATAGGTAAAATTTACATTAGGCCTGTTTTTGACTAATTTTATCAGGGCATTTTGCGCCCTTAATTTATCTCTTCTGTGAACAATGGTAACCTTTTTACAAACTTTGCTTAAATGTTGTGCTTCCCTCATTGCAGTATCCCCTCCACCAACAACTATGACATTTTTATTTTTGAAAAATAGCCCGTCACAGACAGCACAAGCGGAGACTCCACGGCCAATTAATTTCTGTTCCGAGGGAAATCCTAGCCACATAGCTGAGGCGCCAGTGGCAATAATAATTGATTCAGTTTTAATCTGACGGGTTTCAGTGTTGATCAAAAAGGGTTTTTGGGAAAAATCAACCGACTGGACATCTTCACCTACAAACCTGGTAGCAAACCTTTCTGCCTGTTTTTTCATATTAGCCATTAAATCCGGGCCCTTAATGCCTTCTGGGAAACCGGGAAAATCATCAACATCAGTTGTAAGCATTAACTGACCCCCTGCTGCCCGCCCTGCAACCACAAGTGGGCTTAGTCCTCCTCTGGCAGCATAAATTGCAGCTGAAAGTCCAGCTGGACCGGAACCTATGATAACTAATTTTTCAGCTTTTTGTTTAACCATATTTTAAAAAGTTATCTTGCCTCTTTTCAAAATAACTGAGAATAATTATAATTGATAATTGTTTGTAATCAATCTGCCGGAAAGGAGGTATCAATTTGAGCCGAAATATAACCATCATAGTGATTATATTAATAATCGTTCTTCTCGCAGCTTTTTTAGTTTGGTTACGAGGCAGATATAGTGTTCCAGCAGTGGTCAGTCCCTCTCCGGAGGCAACAATACAGGCCACATCAACACCTATAGCTATAGCTACACCTACACCAAGCCCGTCGCCAGAAGAATCAACCAAATCAGCCAAACAAAAAAGTGCAACACCCTCTGCAACTGCCAAAGCTGTGAGGTGATTTTAAACTGTTATGCGATTAAAACTGATCAATAAAAAGGAAGAGACACCTGATGTTGTCTCCTTCATTTTTGAGAGCGAAATACCTGTTAATTGGAAGGCGGGGCAGTTTATGCGCTATCACATAGAAGACCCGAAATCTGATGACAGGACAGATGACCGCTATTTTACAATTGCTTCCTCCCCTTTTGAAAAAAATCTCATATTAACCACCCGTTTTGTACCTGATGATGGTTCAACATTCAAAAAAGACCTCCAGAGGTTAAAGATTGGCGACTATATTGAGGCGCATGAGCCTGCCGGTACATTCGTGATCAAAGATCCTGACCAAGAATATGTCTTTATCGCAGGCGGAATTGGCATCACACCATTTAGGTCTATCCTGCTTGACCTTGACCACGACAATCTACCCATCAATGTGACTCTCATTTATGCCAACAGGGATCAGAATATAGTTTTTAAAGATATATTCGACCAGTTAGCTCAAAAACATCCCAGCTTGAAGGTTCACTACATTATTGACCCACAAAGGATTGATGAAACCACTATTCAATCTCTGATATCTAACATCCAACTGCCAACATATTATGTCTCAGGCCCTAAACCTATGGTAGAGGCTATGGAAAAGATGCTGGCAGGTATTGGGGTTCCTGAGGATCATATCAAACACGACTACTTCCCAGGATATGAAGGCATTTAAAAGAATTAGAGCACTTATTCCACTACTACAGAACCGAACAAAGAAGGATTAAGATGGTTATGGTATTTATATGTTCCTGTTGCAGGAAAAGACAGTGATTTTTTCTCACCCGGCTTCAGCAGACCGACTGTGTTTAAAGGAGGATAGTCTGTATGCGCAGGGTGGGGGGCTGAGTTAACCTGATGATCCACCGAGTCATTATTCACCCAGGTTACTGTACCTCCGGCCTTAATACGGATCTCTTTCGGGGAAAACCCGTCTGTTGTAACAACAACTGTATTTTCTTCAACCTGATTTTCAGAAGTAGCTGAACCGGAAGAGACAGAAGGAACCACAGGATTGGTGGTTGTGGGGGTTGCAGGCGTAACCTGATTATTTTGGGATTTCATAAAAAACCATGCTCCCAAAACTATGACTACTAAAATAACTGCTGCTAAAAGAATATTTTTACTTTGCATTTTAGTTCAAATACCTATCCAAAAACCGTCCTATTATATTACCAATAAGAAGCGGTATCATCAAGGGGTCAAAAAGGGTGTTTTTGCTTAAAATAACATATCCTAAGGCTATTAAAACTCCATAAACCAATCCGCTTTTTACCTTGATTGGCGATGTCATCAGTTCGATTAACATTACAGAGCAGAAAAACAGCAGGGAACCTGATGTTAAAACGCCGAGTCCCTCAACAACAACCAAGGGGATTAAAAACCCTACCATCGGAGCCCATCTTTTAAGCTTCAACAACAAACCAGGAATCCATAGATAAAAAAGCCAGGGATGGCTTGAACCTCCCCACCAGGATGGATGGGATGAAAATAAGATCAGCCCAAGCAGCAAACCTGAAGCGGCAGGATTAAAAATATTTCTGCCATAAAGTTTGAGCAAAAATTTAATTCCCATGGCCATAAAAGCAATAATTGCCAGAAGCCATGCTCTTTCTCCAAATTGGCCAACCAACCCGATAATAAGTCCCGAGACAACCGGACCAAGCGTAATCTGCCATCTTTTTGTTTCCAGCCAGTCAAAAAATAACCCTGAAGCGATTGCGGCCAGCAAAGGCGGGAAAATCTGGGATA
>CAZFVS010000090.1:0-1361 GCA_964522265.1 uncultured Gammaproteobacteria bacterium
AGAACGCGTGATGGCCTGTCGAATCCACCATGTTGCATAGGTGGAAAATTTATAACCTCTCCTCCAATCATATTTCTCCACCGCTCTCATCAAACCGATATTTCCCTCTTCAATCAGGTCCAGTAAGCTCATACCCCGGCCTACATACTTTTTAGCGATAGACACAACGAGTCTCAGGTTTGCCGATATTAACCTGTGTTTGGCTTTTTCCTCCCCTCTCTCCGAACCCTGGGCGAGTTCAATCTCTTGGGCTGCGGTCAAAAGTTGCACTTTCCCAATATCCCTCAAATACTGTCTAACCGGATCTGTCACCGACCCTTCTTCAAGCGCAGCTAAAACTTCCAGCTCCTTTTCAAGGTCAGTTGAAGGTTTGGTCTCATCAATCACCTCTTCTGAGGTTGTTTCAAACACATCTATGTTAGCTTCTGTCAGTTTAAGGTAAAATTTATCAAGCTGTTCGAGTGTGTTTTCCGGTTTCGGAAATACCCTCAGGATCTCCTCCTGGGTCACAAAACCACGCTCTCTGCCGAGCTTAAGTAGTTTTTTTTCATCCAAATTAGCCAGTTTATTGTTCTTTTTAGCCATTTTATAGATTTTTTAATTTCACTGACAGATCCCTAAAACGCTTGTTAAGTATACCCAGTTGTTCAATCTTATCAAATTCTTGGGCATTTTTTATCTGCAGGGATAATTTTTCCAGTGATGTTTTAATAAGCATCTTTTTAAGCTGGGCTACTGCCAAATCTAGCTCTTTTTGCCAGTTTTGCCGGTCTTGTAATTTATCATCAATCTGCATCAGATAGAGTCTGTCAACTACTGAAACCAGGCTTTCCGGAACTGTTTTGACAAAGCTGGTAATATTAAAAGACTTTCCCTTAAAAGCAATCGAGTCCAAAAACAGAACCAGCAAAACATATATCTGTCTTAATTCTTCAGATAAAAACAGTGTTTCGGGGAAAGACGGCACAAAAGTATGGTCCTGGGGCAGGTGAAGCATCAAAGACACCAGGTACTCTTCTAAAAGCTCTCTTCTGACCTGTCCTGTTGACCATGTCTGCCGACTGGCAGGCTGACTTATTTGTAGTTCAATTCTCTCCCCCCGCAAATTACCAATTTCCTCTTTGATAATATCATCTTTGATCTGAAGCAGTGCTGACAACTTTTGAACATAGTGTTCTTTTACGATCGGATCTGATATCTTTCTTAAAATCGGTATCAGTTCAGCAGAGACCGCTTTCTTTCCTGATGCTGACTTTATATCAAACCTGTGGCTGACAGAATGAAGAAAATAATCATAAACAGGCTCTGCTGAAGCCACATATTTTTGCCATAAGAGAGGATCTTTAAGACAGAGCTCTGCA
>CAZFVS010000090.1:1371-4605 GCA_964522265.1 uncultured Gammaproteobacteria bacterium
AATAATTACTTTTATATTCAAGCCAAGCTTATAGGCTATTTCTATTTCACGCCTTGAAGCACTGTTTCCCGCCAAATCCGTATCAAAACAAAGAGCAATCGTATCAGTCTGTTTTTTTAAGGACTCAACCTGGTTTTCTGTTAAAGCAGTACCTTTTGAAGCAACAACATTTTGAACACCGTTCTGATACGAAAGAAGCATATCCATCTCTCCCTCCACTAAAATCGCTTCTTTGTTTTTACGGATCTCACCTTTGGTCAGGTGCAGACCGAACAAAAATCTGCCCTTGTCGAAGATTGGGGTTTTGGGGGTATTGATATATTTAGGCTCTCCTGTCTCCAAAACCCTACCTGAAAACCCCATAATCCTATCTCTCAGGTCAATCAGCGGGAAAACTATTCTTCCGCGAAACCTGTCATAACAACCTCCTCTTGAAGAAACACAGAGACCGGATGTGACAAGCTCATGGGTAGTGAACTTTCTTTTTAATAAAAATTGGGTTAGTGCTTCCCAGTTTTGAGGGGCATATCCTAAACCGAATTTCTCAGCAGTCTCTTCCATCAACCCTCTTTTTTTTAGATAACCCAAGGCTTTTTTCCCTAATGGATGTTTAAATAAGAGGTGTTGGAAAAACTGTTGTGCTTTTTGGTTTATTAAAAAAAGTCTTTCATTTATACCCGGCTTTTTGCCTGTTTTTTTAAGCGTAACACCAGCCCTTTGGGCCAGCACTTCCAAAGCTTCAGGAAAGTCCACATTTTCTTTTTCCATAACAAATTTGAAGATATCGCCCCCAAGATCACAACCAAAACATTTCCAGATCCCGCGTTCAGGGGAGACTACAAATGATGGTGTTTTTTCGTTATGAAAAGGGCAATTAGCTTTAAAATTTACTCCTGTTTTTTTCAGGGGGAGGTATTCGGAGATCAGATCAACAATATTGATCTTTTGCTTGATTAGTTCGGTGTCGTCCATGCCTTTTATCAATTATCCGATCGCCCGTGATATAACTTTAGCCACCAGACATTGATGTGGGCAAATGATACTCCAAAACCAGCCTATTTACAAGCCCTAATGATTGTGGTAATTATTGATTGTGTCAAAAGAAGCTTTCAGGGATTTGGCTACTGTTGAAGGATTAAAGGAATTAAAAAGACAACTTCGTGATGAATTTTCCACCCATCCATACTCTATGGGGCTTGGAGTGGGAGCCGGATTTCATGAAGAACCATCAAACTCGATTTATTTAAGGATCTATCTAGAAAGAATGCCTCAAGATGATAAGGAACTTAATGATCTTGTTAATCTTTTAAGAAGAATCCCGCAAGAAGTACCCACAAGCATTAAAATTGAACCTATAATATTAACTCTCTCCTAGGATAGGTTTATCATTTTTCACTAAATCAGTTATAATATGACCATTTGGAGGGGTCGCATAGTGGCCTAGTGCGCCGCCTTGGAAAGGCGGTATACCTGAAAAGGTATCGTGGGTTCAAATCCCCCCTCCTCCGCCTTCGTCTGTTGAAGCGGATTTCGGTGGACAAAGTCCGCTATTTCACCAAAAGCAAGTATTCCCTATTCCCCCCGCCTCCCAGAATCGGTGACTCAATAGAATTAACAATATTGAATGATAAATTATGAATTTTATCTTTAACGCTGTTTACAACCTCTTCCAACTCCTCATCTTTTACAACCCCTTTTACTCTTTGCTGTTCAAAAGCCTCATATTGGGGCTTAAGTAAGGCAATAATGATTCCGTCTTTTTTCAAAAACTTTCTCACAACCGGAAGCACTAATTCCAACTTAGTCCACCCCGCATCAATGGTAATAAGATCCACTTTATCCACCTCGCCACCATCCGAGGTGTTTTTAGACCCACCTTCCAGGTGAGTACCAGGCTTTGCCGTGTTAACACCTGGAAGGTGTGACAAATGCAGGATGTTAGTGCGTTCCATCACCACTACTCTGGGATCATTTCTTAGCTTCCATGCCAACTCGCCATAAGAGGTATCCACTGAATAAATTTTTGCTGCCCCGTTTTGCAGTAAACAGTCCACAAACCCGCCAGTTGAAGACCCAACATCCAAACAAATCAAATTGTTAATTGTTAATTGAAAATTTTCAATTGCAGCCTGCAACTTAATCCCTCCGCGGGAAACAAACTTATCGTTGGTTATGGGTTCTTGGTTCATAGCAAATCCGTCATTGCGAGGACCCGCCAGCTGGCGGGGACGAAGCAATCTTATTTTTTAATGTTATCGCATCTTTTAAAAGTTTCTTGTCATTTTGGAAACTGAGCATTTTCATGGCTTCCTTGGGCTCAACCCATTTTGCATCAAGAAGTTCTGAAGACTGATGTTTCAGCTCACCACCCGTATATTTCATCAAGTAAATAATCACAATTTTAAATATTCTATTTTCACCTTTACCAAAAACGTATTTTGAATCCCCAACCTTATCTACTATCTCCACTTCTACCTCGGTTTCCTCGCTTACTTCCCTTAAGGCTGCTTCTTTACTCGATTCTTTATCCTCAATATGGCCTTTGGGAAATCCCCAATACATTGTCCTTGCTTCCCTCATGGATGAGTTTTGTATGAGTAAAACTTCCCCTTCATTATTAAAAACAACCCCACCTGCAGAAAATTCTCTTTTCATAAAAATATTTCTTTTAAATTATTTAAAAATTTTAACTTTATATTTTTTAATTTTAGGATCATTAGTTATTAAAGTTAAATTTTCTATCTGAGCTTGAGCAATAATCATCCTGTCGAATGGATCGTTGTGGTAGATCGGTAATTCTTGGATTTTTAAAGCATGAGTAACTTCTATTGGAAGGGTGGAAAAACCACTAATTTTGACTCCTTTTTCTATATCCACGGATATATTTAATCTGTTTTTAGATTGTTTAATAACTATTTCCCAAATACTAACAACTGATAAAAATATTTGGTTTTGGGGGTTGCTTAAAAGATCATATAATTTTTTTGATAATCTTTTATTATTTTCCATCCACCAAATAAAAATATGTGTATCAATTAGATAGGAGTTCGTCATCTTCTCCATAAAAAAGTTTGTTTATTTCTTCATCTTCATCATCAAAATCATCAGCTACCCAGATTTTACCCTTCCATAAACCGGGTTTGCGGGGTTTTAATTTCTGTTTATGAGCCACCAGCTTTGCTACCGGCTTGCCAGCTTTAGCAATAATTATTTCCTCGCCATGAGAAGTTTTCT
>CAZFVS010000091.1:0-4392 GCA_964522265.1 uncultured Gammaproteobacteria bacterium
GTGGCTTTTGATATTGACGCCAATGGAATTTTGAGTGTTTCGGCCAAAGATAAGGCTACTGGCAAGGAGCAAAAAATTACCATTACAGGTTCAACAGGACTTGATAAGGCGGAGGTGGAAAGAATGACTAAAGAGGCTGAAGCTCATGCTGAAGAAGACAGAAAGAAAAAAGAAGAGATTGAGGTCAGAAACCAGGCGGATACTTTAATTTATACTGCAGAAAAATCTTTAAAAGATGCAGGGGAAAAAGTCCCGGCAGATGTGAGGACCGATGTCGAGCAAAAAATTTCGGAATTAAAAAGTGTAAAAGATACAGGGACTATTGAAGACGTTAAAACCAAAGCGGACGGGCTGGGGGAGGTTTTGCAAAAAGTGGGCGCAGCGATGTATGGTTCGGCAGGCTCACCACAAGGTCAAGATCAGAAGTCAGATGCCGGAGGTCAGAAGTCGGAAGAAACGCAAAGTTCAGAAGAGGTTCAGAATGACTCAGAAGCCGGTGGGTCAGAGGAGCCGGAAAAAACAGCAGAGAAAAAGGATGAGTCCGACTCCGCCAAGGCTTCGACGGACGAGGCTGTTGAGGGGGAAGTAGTGGAAGAAAAAAGCTAGTAACTAGTAACTAGTAACTAGTCATGCCTCGGGCAACCGGGGCGTTTTTGTTTTTTATGGGATGACAAAAAATAGGGTAAAATATACATATTATGGCAAATAAACGTGATTATTATGAAATACTGGGGGTAAGTAAAAATGCTTCGGAGGCGGAGATAAAATCTGCCTACAGAAAGCTGGCCAGGCAGCATCATCCTGATGTGGATAAAACCGCCGGGGCTGCAGAGAGATTCAAGGAGGTGTCTGAAGCTTATCAGGTTTTATCAGACCCGGGGAAGAGAAAAACTTATGACCAGTTTGGGCATAGCGCGTTTGCCCCCGGCGGAGGCGGCCAGCGGGCAGGCAACCCTTTTGAAGGCGGTTTTAACCCCTTCGGCGGTGCTCAGGGCGGGCCATTCGGACAGGGTGATTTTTCTTATTCCTGGTCTTCATCCGGTGGCCACGGATCCTCCGGCGGTGCTCAGAGCGGGTTTGAAGGTTTTGCAGACCCGTTTGAGTTATTTTCTCAGATATTTGGTATGGGTGGGTTTGGTGAAGAGTTCAACAGAGGTTTTAGGAGGAGGCAGACTTATCAGATGGATTTAACCTTTGATGAAGCAGTCCATGGTGTAACAAAAGAGATAGAGATACAAAGGGTTGAAGGCAACCAGGGTAGGGTGCATCGGGAAAGGATGAGTATTAAAATTCCGGCCGGAGTTGATGAGGGCACCAGGATGCGTTTTGGGGATGTGGATATAGTTTTTCGGGTCAGGCGTCACCCCTTCTTTCACAGAGAAGGCGCAGATATTTTTACGCAAGAATCAATTCCAGTGCCCCAGGCGGTTTTGGGGGATACAATTGAAGTTAAGACTATCCATGGAAAGGTCAAGCTGAGAATACCTCCTGCAACCCAGCCAGGTTCCCTGGTTAGGATCAAAGGCAAAGGCGTACCAACCCTTAAAGGTGGAAGCGGCGACCATTATGTGAGGGTTAAGGTAGAGGTGCCCAAAAATTTAACAGGTAAAGAAAAACAGCTTTATGAACAATTGGGCCAAAGTTAAGGTAAAAAAAAGGGCTGGTTTTAAATTAGAGGTTGGAAGTTAGAGGTGGGAAGATGGAATCAGTTGAGATAAAGTTTGGGTGAAGCAGAAGGTGATGACTCTGTTTCCTGCAGCTGAGGCAATTTGGTCGAAGCTTCAAATAGTTCTGAGATTTGTCCGGGAAGCGGACTTGAAAATGCTTTATTAAAAACAGATACGGCAAGATAAAGATTTAGGATACACAAAAGTACTGCTAAGATTATAGATAACACCCATAGGGGTTTAACAACAATCACTTTGGAACCCGATGCCTTGTCATGCCAGGCCAGTTTATTTTCATCCTTTAAAATTGATAAAAAACCCAGCCCGAAAACCAGGCCGGAAAACTGGTAACCAATGGTTTGCCTGAAAAAAACCCTTTTAAAATTTAATCTCTGATTCAGATTGTCAACCACCCGAAGCCCTGTTAAGAGTTTACCTACAGTCCCGCCAAAATAATGTGTGAATAAAAGGCTATGCAAAAACCCCAGAGGAGATAACATTAAAACCACCAGATAAAAAATAAAATTATAAAAAAACTGCTGCAGTGAATTGCTTTGAACCAAAAATAGCAGAAACAAAAGATGGAAGGACAAAAAAATAAAAAATTCAGTGGTTGTTGCCAAAAACCTGAGGCTGAAAGATGCATTTTGGTAATTATTATTCATATTTTTTGGCTATTTTATTATAGGCAATTGTCCAGACAGAAGCTTTGAAGGCGTTTAAGATTCCACCCAGAAATGTTAACCCGATAATGATAACAAAGAAGAGTGCGGCTCCTAATATAATAAGAACAACAGCCAGATTTTTGAAGGCACTTAAGCTAAGAAAGCCGCCTACTATAACACCAATAGCTATTACAATTGGAATGCCTGTGACAACTGCAGATAAAATTGTATTGATAAACCCTAATAAAAGCATTGACCAAATCTTTTTCTTGGCAAGATAGTAACCTCTTTTGAACGCTTCCATAGCCGGTTTTTTCCCGAGGATGACTTCTCTGTATGACCAGATCAGGGTTGCGGAAAGCATGATAAGAGCCAGCAGGAAGAAAATTATCCAAACTACAAGCATTAGCCCGGCTATGATTTTAAATACAGCGCCGCCAAGCGTAAGTAAGAATATAAAAACTATGGAAGTGATTATTCCTACACTAACAACAACCAGACTTGGTACAATACTTAAAAATGCCAGGGGTTTAATGGCTGAAAATGCTTTTTCGGATGAGTCGGCTATGGTGGGTTTTTCATGGTTGTACGCGGTTTGGATACCCTGGATTAAACTGGCATGGGACCAGGCTGAGTAGATTATGCTGATGGCAAACCCTAAAACTACCAGGAAAATTATCTCCAAAACTAAAACTGCATAAAAATACCAGGGAACCGCTGACAGGATTTGCAATATATTACTGACAGCAGTGGTTGAGGTAGCAGCCCCCAAAACCTGGTTGATCTGGTCTGGGGCAGGTGATGGTATAGGGTTGAAAGAGGGATTGACCAGGTCTTTAAAATTGGAGGAAGAGTTGCTAAAAGAACTGAAGGATGAGCCTGCTCCTGCCAAGGCCATCCCAAAGATCCAAAGTATTTTATTGTTTTTTACAATCTCCCAGCTTTTTTCATAAAGCTCAGAAATGGACCAGTCAGGCTGGTTGCTATTTTCTTCCATATTCCATAATAGATTTATGTTACGCTGTTAAAAACAGTATGTCAAAGGGAGGTGATTAATATAAATTATGCAGGTTTTTGGAGAAGATTTGCAGCTTTGATAATTGATGCAATTGTTTTAGGCATTGCTCAGATTCCATTTAGTCCGTTTTTATCCTCTTATTCTCAAACAGTGGTTAGAGAAGGAAGTGGTTATTCGTATAATTACACATCTAATCCGATGCTATCATTTGTTTCATTGGTAATCGCTGTAGTATATTTCGTATTTTTGCAACAAAAGATGGGAGGGCAAACTCTAGGTAAAAAAGCACTAGGGATAAAGGTGGTTGATGCATCAGGTAAAGTACCATCTTATGTAACGCTTTTTTTAAGAGAGATAATAGGAAAACTTATTTCAGCAATTATTTTTGGGATAGGTTATTTAATGGTGGTTTGGGATTCCAAGAAGCAGGGATTGCATGACAAAATAGCAAGTACATTTGTAATTAAAGTTTAGGATAGCTCATAGTTTGACATCTTGATTCTGCTTGTGCTATAATTCCCCCGCATCAAAAGATAGCAGCAAACCTTCAGTGGTTTGCAAACTGTCTTTTTGCAGAAGCACTTTGAGCAGTAAGGAGTGATTTGGTGGCGGAAATTGGCACCGTGAAGTTTTACCGGGAGAATCTGGACTATGGGTTCATAGTCCCGGAACGCGGGGGTAAAGATGTTTACTTCCGTATGGCATCCGTCCGGATTCCAAGGGTGGATGGGGACGGCAGTAACTTCGGTTACGCTTTCCCTGGCGACAGTCAACCGCGTTTCCCGCAGAGCGGAGACAAGGTTGTGTTTGTCCGAGTGGTTGATAAGGGTGGCAACCACCGAGTGGTGCGTTGGGCGTATGAAGACGCCCATGAGGCTGCTATGGAGATCCTTTGGGGTCTTCTGGCGGCTCGCCTTTACCCCAGCCGCTGACGTTGCTTGAGTGCTTTGCCCCCCACCGGCTGGTGGGGGGCTTTTTCTTGCCTGAAGTAGCTGTTCAGGAGTTTCCAAAAAGTTATGATGTATCCAGGTAAGCAAGATGT
>CAZFVS010000092.1:0-4390 GCA_964522265.1 uncultured Gammaproteobacteria bacterium
CAATTAAAATTTGCTGTGGAGCCGCCTGGACTCGAACCAGGAACCAATTGTGTATAAGACAATCGCGCTACCATTGCGCCACGGCTCCAAATTTTAATTGTAAGACAACCGTCCGCACTTCGTGCAGGACCCACTGAGCTACGGGCCTGTATGATGTATTTTAACAATTTCCTCGCAGAATTTAAAGTTTGGACCTCTCAGATATGTCTGCTTCTACCATTTTTTTGTCCCTGCCAAATGTAAGTCTTGACAGCTCTTTAATCGCTCTACCCACATCAGTTCTCAGCATCTCTTGCCAGGCTTTAAGATCTTTTTTGGTATCAACAGAAAAAGGAGGCACAGGCTGACCCTGTACCTGTGTCTTCATGTATATATGAAATGCCTCAATCTGCACTAGATCCTGTTCTGAAAATACCGGGGCAAATTCATGCTGCAGGAAATTTGCATCAGTAACCCCTACTCTGAAAGCTGCAATAGTGCCGACATTGCCAAAAACAGCATTTTTTAAATCTTCACCTATTTGGCCGATGAATTGATTGGCAACGATTAAGTTCAGCTTGTATTTTCTGGCCTCTGCCAATATATCTGCAAAAGTGTCTGTGGCAAAGTTTTGGAACTCATCAACATAAAGATAAAAATCACGCCTCTCGGACTCTGGAATATTAGCCCTGGACATTGCGGCAAAAAGTATCTTGGGCACCAGCACCAATCCCAGAAAGTTGGAGTTTTCCTCCCCCATCCTGCCTTTAGATAGGTTCACAATTAAAATTTTTCCGGTGTCCATGACGTTTCGAAGATCAAAGGAGGATTTTGACTGCCCGATAATATTTCTCATCATCACATTGGTAACAAAACGGCCGAACTTTGAAACCGTATAATCCAAAACTTCGGATTTATGAAAATCGGAAGTCTGCGCGATCTGATCTGTCCAGTAACGACGCACCACCGGATCCTGGACTAAAGGCAAAAGCTCCTTCACAAACTCAGGATCCGTCATAACTCTCACCACCTCCATAAAGGTATTGCCTGGTTTGCTCATGGCAGTCAGCATGGCGTTTCTGACTCCATGCTCAAACCTTGGCCCGATAATACCGGTCTTTTGGGGATCAAAAAGTTTGTACATCAGACCTATTATTGAAGCCACCACTAAATGTTTATGCTCCTCAGAATATGCCTCAAGCATATTCATGCCAAAAGGCCTGTCTGTATCTGAAGGGTCAAAATAGATAACATCCTGGGCTCTTGAGGCAGGAATCAGCTGCAACATCTCCTCGGCAGCATCCCCGTGGGGGTCAATGAAACACAAACCCTTACCGTTTAAAATATCCTGCAACATCATGCTTTTTAAAAGTTCAGTTTTACCTGAACCTGTACGCCCGATAATATACATATGGCGCTGTCGGTCATAATCACTCATATAAACCGCCCTCTCAAATCCTCTAAACCGTGATTTACCGATGTATAAACCGGAAGTTGGGATATTCTCTGGAGCAGGGGCGGATTTTGCAGGCAACCACTGGATATGGGGGGTTTCCACTGCTTTGTTGGGAAAATGAAAGACTGAAGCAATCTCATCCGCTGTCATCACAGACAGCTTCTCAAAACGGGGCAGGTAGCGGTAGATAAAATCTTTAATAAAACCTTTTTCGCTGCTAATTTTCATCCCGCTAAACCCGTTATAAGGACCATTGAATTGTTCAAAAGCACTCTTGATATTTTGGAGATGGATTTTGGCAGATTCCTTACTGGTTGAGGATGCCACAATCCGAACCACTGTATGAAAACCTGACTTTGATAATTTACCTTCAACTGCTTCCAGTTGCTTAGCATCCGGCGGAGCTTTTGGCTTGTCCGTATCACCCGGATCTTTTTCTTTTTTAAGGAATTTCTTGCCCAGATCTTTCCATTTGCTGTCGGCAGGCGAGATCAGGATTTGTACCACAGCACCTTCTCCGGACTGCATTTTTGCCAAAGCAGAGGTCAGTGCAGAAAGCGGGTCAGTAGGCAGATCTTTATAGGTTTTTATCGGCATGTAGTCTGAAGAGCGGAGTTTAAACATCTGGTAGGCAGTCTGCCCTGCCTCTGAAAAGATGTTGTATTCAGGGACTTCTTTAACCTGTGCATCAGGATAAGCACCGTTAATCTGTTTTTCAACTAAATCCTGGTGTTTTTTATGACAGCTCACATAAAATCTGATCGATTCCGGTAAGGCGATAATCTCAAAAGCAATATGGGGCTGGGATTTAAACGCGTTAAACCAACCAATCAAACCGCCTCCGGCTTTAATAGCATACAAAGCCCCAATCAGCTGTTCTGCCGCATCAATTTTAATCTCATTTTGACGGGGAACTGTCACCTGCAATAAAACAAACTGCAGGGAATTTTTCTCACGGTCTTTATATTTAATCCAACCTACAAAAAACGGCCAAAGGAAAACCCCCAATCCTATCAAAATTATTAAAACAGAAAAACTGGCAGCTATTGCTATAGCCAGGTTTATAATATCGGAACTAAACTCAATACCTGCCGGATTTACAGTTGCTTCCATTAGTCTTTTTCAACAATTTTGAAATCATCCCCCGCTATTTCTTGTAATCGCTGTTTCTTCCCTTCATACAGAGGATGGCTAGGAACATTGCGTGATTTCCCAAGCACTGCCCCCCTATACCAATCATGCAATTTAGATAATATTGTTTCTTTGCTACTACCATACACTTTTGCAGAAGCAGGACTGGTTTGAGGCGGCTCCAAAGCAGGGACAGGGTTTGGCGGGTTATCAAAAGGCGGAACAATATTCTCTACCGGAATATGTTCACCCCGCGCATCGCCGATCTCCTTAGCCAGACCCTCACGCAGTTTTCTTTCTTCAGCATCCCTGTAAACTGCGCTCTGTTCCGGCTCATTGGGCATATATCCGTATTGTACTACAGAAAATCAGTTTAGGTACCAAACTATTTTGCCGGCGATCTGCAACTTGCTGACCCATCCAAACTGCCTTGAGTCTGTACTCATCTTGCTGTTATCCCCCACCACAAAAATCCTACTGCCGTCTAACTTCCGGATCCTTTTAACTAGATATTTATCATCCATTTTAACTACCACAATATCGCCAATCTTTGGTTTTTTAAAAATATATGCCCAGTTAAAACATAAGACACCCTCTCCTGGTTTCAAAGCAGGCAGCATGCTGTTACCATGGACTATAAATCTAGAAATTGGCAATATTTTCATAAAATTCTTGATTAGAAACAAAGAGCATTAAAATTTTGTGAGGAGCTATCAGGGGAAGGGACCCAGTTTATCTGGGAAGGGGTGAATCCCCGATTAGCAACGAACAAAATTAGCTCGACTTTCAATCAAAGGAGTTTTGGTACTTTTGCGGTCAAAAGTACAAAGAAAAATCATTTCTTAGTTTCTTCAAATATCTCTGCAATCTTATCTACAGCCTCAACCAACTCCTGAGCTTTTGCCTCATCTACAGCTCGTTTATTTTCAGAACAGAGCTTGGTGGTTTTCCAGACTAATTCATGCAGGTCGGGAAATTTTTCCAGGTGTTCCGCTTTAAAATAATCTGTCCAGAGGATTAATACTTCCCGTTTACAAAGTTCTGCATGCTCCTCTTTTATTTTAGTTAACCTGGAAATTTGGCTAATGATCCTCTTTCTCTCATCAAATGGTGGTTCTGCGCTGCTTGGCTTCAACTCATTAATCATATTCACCATTCTGATTATGGTATGTGCTGCCAGTTGCATCTGATGAGGGTCATAAATCCCACAGGGGATATCACAGTGGGCATAAATAATTTTAACAGGAAGTAACTTTAGAAGTTGTTTCACCATAAATAGTATTATATACTGAGAACACAAGCATGGAAACCAGTAGTTCCGTTTAAAAAATGAAAGTTTTTACTTCTACTTTAGCTTTAAGCGTTCTAATATTCTTACTAATAGGAGGTTTGCTATTTAAATGGATGAGTTTTCTAGCGTGGTTATTCTTATTCCCGTTAGGATTAATAATAATACTGTTTGGATTTTTGTTTATCAACCAATATATCAAAACAGGATTCTTGGTTAAATTCCTATATATCCTTCTTTATATAGCTTTATTTGTAGGAATATCAATAATAAGTCTTGCTTATATACTTAACCTGGCGGGTGTCATCACAACACCGGGATAGTCTAAAAATTTAACATAGCAATGGCCTAAAATTTTAGGTTTTTCTTTTTCTTTATCAAAATAAATTTCAGCTAATTTGCCATTAACTTTGGCAAAGCACCATCCTGTCATATAATTGACAGTATACACCATATATGTTATGGTGTATATATTATGAACAGATACCAGGTGTATTTAAACCCTAAATCAGTTGATGTTTTGGATAATTTAGCAA
>CAZFVS010000093.1:0-4358 GCA_964522265.1 uncultured Gammaproteobacteria bacterium
TACAGCAGGGTTTTTTACCTATATAGCTTTGGCAAACTTGATTCCGGAAATACATAACCAGGATGATCAGAAGATGGCTTTCTGGGAAACTGTGATGTTACTTTTGGGGGTGGTAGTGGTATATTTTGTTATTTCAACCCTGGAAGGTATCCGCTAAGACTACTTCTTGCCCAAAGTCTCAACCGTTTAACTTTGGATATGGATAATTTTTAGCTTCTTTAAGTCCTGTTCTTTTTTATCCCTTCCAATCAGTCCAATTTCCCAGTCCTCTTTGTCTTCCCCTTCATCCCCAGAAACATAATTTAAAATACCTGGTTGGTCGCCTGAAACTATCCAACCGGGTAAACCTTCAAGTTTTGTAACTCGAAAATCTGCTGAAGGTGTGCCAGGTGTTGATGTACCGTATTTTTGCAAAACTTCTTTTGCCTCATTTTCTAAATTTCCTTTAGAATGGTAAATAATCACACAAGTTCCATGCTCAAATACCACCCAGTTTTTAATATTAGGCTCAATAACTTTTTGATAAATGTCTTTAATTTGATTAATATCCATATTAAACTACTAAGCCATTTTACTAAAAAATAATAAATCTGGCAAAAATCCCAAAAATCATTAGAAATATTGTGTTATAATTTCCCCATGGCTATCGATTGGACACAGATTTATAAAAAATACAAAGGACTCTGGGTTGGATTAAAAGATGATGAAGTAACTGTAATTGCTAGTGGCAAAACAGTCAAAGATGTTATGGAAAAATCTAAAAAGAAAGGCTTTAATAGCCCTATTCTTTTCAAGGTTCCCGCTAGAATTATTCCCTATATTGGAGCTTTCTAAGTTGTGAAATTCAAATACCATAAATTTAATTTATCCCAAGCTTCAGACTTTTTTGGTAAACAAATATCAAAACCTATAATCCCTATAAAAATTCTAAAAAACAATATTATCTTGCAATATGCAGCATTGATTGATTCTGGAGCAGATTTCTGTATTTTTGATGCAGGTTTAGGTGAATATTTGGGATTAAATACTAAATCTGGGACAGAAATTGAATTTGGAGGAATTCAAAGTTTAGGTGGGGCAAAAGCATATATTCATGATGTGATTTTGGTAATAGGAGGACATGAATTTAGGACAGAAGTTGGTTTCTCTTATGATATCTCTAAAAATGGTTATGGAATTTTAGGTCAAAAAGGATTTTTTGATAAGTCTATTGTTAGATTTGATTTAATAAAAGAAGAAATAGAAATAAAAAAGAGACTGTAGGCAATATTTCCCAAAAGTCCCAAAGTGCCAAGCTATTGTAAAGCAAGAGGTGGGTCATCAAAGACTCATTTCACCCCTGGGTGGAAGTTTACATTTTTGACATAATGTCAACAGAAAATGTTATATTAAATTTATGAGAAGTTTTTTGTCTGTAATTATAATCATCTTTTTTAACCTTTTGGGTTTTTTGTTCCTATTGTTATATTTTGCAGGTGGTGATAAACCAGATTATCTTATAGCTAAATCTATTACCGAATATCCTGCCGCTTCTCAATATAGAGTTAGTGCTACTTCTGGTTTTCCAGATGGTTCACCAGGAGGAGATATAAGTTTTGAGACTACAGATAAAGCAGAGCAAATAATGGATTTTTATAAAAATGAATTTGCTCAAAATGGTTGGACTTTAGTCAGCAACAGTGGTCCTACTTTAGACCAATATTCAAAAATGGAGCAATATGAGACTAGGTATCAAAAAAACTTAGGATTTTATAAATTTAATGCATCTGTACATAAATCAGAGACCAAAAGAGAGGATTATCAAAAATATACAGGTAGAGTAATAGTGTTTTTTGATCATAGAGAGAAATAATTTATGATGAATGTAATACCAACTGAAAAAAAGTACTTAATTCCAATAATAACCTTTCTCTTGCTTAATGGATTAGTTGTAGCAAATTCTCTGGTGACTGCATTATAAACAAGTCAGTTCATTTTGCTGATTTATTACATTGTGATTTATTTTACTACTTCACTAAGTATTCCAGTTTTAATTTATGGATTTACCAGTAAAAATTCTCCTGCTAAGCTTTTTGCCCTATTACTAATTCTAGCTTCAATACTTTTAAATTTTCTGGTTACTAAAATCTAAACATAAATTGAAAATCCTGCATAAAATTTGTATGTCGCGAAATACCCCACCAGAAGGGTGATCTGGTTTGGCAACCTAATGGTAATTAGGAGGTGTTAGTGGTAACGGCAACTTCAATCTTTTGGTGCTTATAGATATGGGTTAATAAATCAACTGCTGTTTTTAATCCTAAAAAGAAAACTAACTGGATTTGGCTGGCAAAAAATGCCCCTAAAACTATAACTAAATGCATGGGGATAATCCTGGCATAAGGGGAAAACATAAGTGTCCCTATATTTTGTATTTTTTGTTCATCAACTATTCTGTTACGGAAGAAAGAGAAACTATGGTTAAGAAAAAATACTAAACCTCCTAAAAATAAATAGCTAAAATCAAAAGACTGACTGGATTTAAAAAAGTTAAATATAAAAAAGGCATAAATAAAATGGAAAAAGCCATAATGAAATAAAAAAAAAAAAGCTGTATAGAGTTTGGTGTTTTGGGTGGCCAAAGCAGGAACATTATTAATACTAAAGTTCTCGGTTGAAAATTTTTTTAAACTTAAAATCCTCAAAAACTGAAAAAAACCAATAATAGTGCTTTGCATCCAGTAAACCCAAAGCACAGTGGTGACATCCCATTTTTGGAAAATAGCCAGGATAATTATTATAATATTGGAAACTATCAAGCTGATAGCTGAGGGATCTGCCAGGTAATTTTTAGTAGATTTCATAAATCAAAAGCAATTTGAGCTAACTTGTAACTAATTAGACTTTTATTTCCGAAGGAAAGAACTTGTTCATAACCCGCTTCAGCCATACTTTAAGTATAACACCTGGAGGACTACTGCAATATTTAAGAAGCTTGAAATAAAAGCTCTAACCTCCCAGCCTCAAAAATGCTAAAAAATCCCGATGTGTAGCTACAATTCCACCTCCGAGTGGACATTAAGGTGGACATTAATCTGTAACTTTACTTTAACCTCTCTATTAATGATAATTAATCTAGATGAGAATTAATAAAAGCAAGAAACTGTCACCAGTATTCTACAGTATTTTCCCTCCACACATTGGATTTGTTGCCATGGCCAGCGCATTTGGATCGTCCAGTAAAGAATCCTTTTATTTTTTTGCAATTATATATTTTTTAGTTCAGTCTTTGATTAACGGAGTTATTTTATTACTGATTATGTTTGTTGTTCTTTTTTTGACAGGGAATCGACACCTGACTTTTTTCAAAATATTCAAACTAAGTTTAATCATTACTTTTATATCTGACGCTTATTTTTATGTTGAAAGCTACTTTTTTATAGGTAGACCTCACGTCATTTCTTTTTATTTTCAACCGGAAGTATATTTTCGGCTCAGCAATCTTGTGTTTTACCCGGTGATTATGTTTATTCTGTTTTATTTTTTTCTTAGGAAAAATAATATTAATAAGCTTTTCTTAATTTGTATATTACTCATTCTACTAAATTATCCCTGGTTTTATGCATTGAAAATATACAAAGCAATGTACCAAGCTCAGTCTATTCCGGGTGTATCTCAAAAAACAACCTCCAGCCTAAGCAAGGGTCAACAGTTAGCTAGTAAAATCCAATCGACTTTTATAAATGAAGAATTAATCCCTCAAAATAATTCCACTCAATACAAGCAGTTAAGAATTAAACTTAATATCACTGTACCGATTAAAGGAGATTATAATCTAGTGAAAGCCTCTGAGACCCCCGCCCTCTTTTAGGGCGGGGATGAAAGAGGCAGGGCACAAAACAGGTAGGGTAAAATAGTGTTAGGATGGGATTGGTCAGACAAGCGCATTGTGTAACAGAATTGGTATATCATTTTGTATTTATACCTAAATATCGAAGAAGAAGGTTGGTAGGTAATTTAAAAAACACTTTGTGTGGAATGATTAAGTTTTGTGCCCAGGTAAACGAGTGGAAGGTGTTGGAACTTAATATCCAACCTGATCATGTCCATTTGCTCATGCAAACCAAAAGTGATGATTCACCAGCAAGTATGATGCAACTGATTAAGGGTGGTACATCTAAAAAATTAAGAGAAATGTACCCAGGCTCAGTGGAGAGTATTTGGGCCAAGCATTTCTGGTCAGATGGGTATTATGCTGCAACAGTTGGAACAAAAGATTTAGCAAAGGTTGCAAAATACGTTAGAGAACAGGATAAACATTATGTTAAGGAACCAGGGTTAAGAACCCGCGGACTTTAGTCCGCGGAGTGTTCCGTTCA
>CAZFVS010000094.1:0-4324 GCA_964522265.1 uncultured Gammaproteobacteria bacterium
TGGTATTATTCCAGCCCAATCCTCTGATGCAAGGTATGAAAAAAGCAACGGGTCTGCCAAATATACCAAGAGGTGTTTCTGGTCTAATGATTCACCCACAGCTTTTATAATCTCGGGCCAGTTCTGTTTTGATAAATAGAAAATCTTATTAAAAAGCTGAAATTCCAGTGATGTTAAATAATTTTTTTTGGCTTGTGATCCAGGGAAAAAATTTACCTCTGCATGTGTTATAACTTTTTCAAATAAATTATATCCATCAACATGTTCTCCGTACTCAGGCAAATCCAATCCCCCTACCGCCTTAAGAAGCTTCCCCGAACCGGATAAATCAAGGGCAATAACTCCGTTGATAGTCTCCCCGGTCTCTTTTTTATACAAAAATTCTGCTTTTCGTGCTGAAGTCGGAAAATCAGGCTCAAAATTTGAATCACGCAGGTATAACCTGTTTTGACCAAGATCGTTTTTTATCTCCTGTGGGGGGATGACAACCTCTCTTAACTGTCCATCCAGATTATAAATATCATCAACAAAAATATCCTTTATCCGACCATTTTCAAATGATAATTTACCGTACGAACCGATAAAACCACCCCCGCTTCTGAGCTCCAGGTTATTTTGTAAAAGAACAAGATATGTTTTTTTTGAATTAACAGCAGTTATTGATGGCATCAGAAAAGAGGCAGTTCTTGCTTTTTCTATTAAACCAAAATAAAGATCAAGTTTTCTGCTGATATCCCCTGCTTGCTCCTTCAAAGGCGCTGGCAGGATGTTATTAAATTCCTGATCAGTAAGTTTTGCCTTAATTTTTGCAATTTTAATGCTGGCATCTGTAAGTTCCAGTTGGGCTGATTTATATAGCGGCATCGGATCTTCATTGATTTCACCTGAAATAATTTTGGTTGTCTTAAAAAGGGCTTGTGTACCTAAAACAGTATGGTTTATTCCATCTATACCCTCTTCTACTAGCTTTTCTACTTGGTCAATTTTTTCGGTCTGGGTATTTATAATTTCTATGTTTTTAAACATATGCAGAATATTTAATATTTTTTTGGTGTCAGAAAAACTGATCTTTGCATCAGTTAACTCCTGCGAAGCCTTATCAAAATTTCCTTCCTCGATTCTTCTTGAAATAGCTTTAAGATGAGTTATGGTGCTGACTATACCAATCCCAATTTGTACAACAGGAAGTAATAAACCCAGTATGATTATTAACACTCCAATTAAAAAAGGGGTTCTGATATTTTTAAAATGCTTATTTTTTCCTTTATTTTTGATTGTTTCTTCTAAATCCTTCTTTTCTTCATCATCGCTATCAGTTAACAAGGGACTATTAAATGACCATTTTTTTAAGTATTGATCATTTTTATAATCTGAAAATTCAGGTACCTTTATATCGTTATCTTTAAAATAACTGATTGTTGCTTTTAACGCTTGGATTATATCTTCTTTTGGCTTCCAGCCAAGCTCCTTAATAGTTTTTTCAAGGTTTGGTGTCGGCCAGGGAGGCAGTTCTGATGGTTTAAATCTCCTCATTTCATGCCAGACAGGGTCTAGTAGTATCTGTTTAATCTCGGCAACCTTGATGGGTACCGTCAACACCCCATCGTATATTTTTTGTGATGTCCCTCCTAAAAAAACTGCTTTTATCAACAGATTCACAGCATCTGAAATATAAAGACCTCTTGTTGTAAACTCCAATGAAGTCTGTTCCTCTTGAAGTTTTCCTGTAAGCGCTGCCTGTATTAGTCTGATAATAGGATCTTCTTCCCGAAAATGCATTCTGGGCCCAAACAACGGGGCAAGGCGGACAATTCTGGCATTAATTTTATAGTATTTAATAAACTTGGCGAATTTAATTTCTCCCTCTTTTAAATTTTTTTCTTCCTCGTTCAGTTTATTCTTGTACAATTTAATCGTTGAAATTAGGATAACCTTGGGTTTATCAGCACTTAATTTTGAAGAGCTTTCTATATTCTCTTTTACAAAATTTAAAAAAACATGCAAACCTTTTGAATTAGTGCTTTCCTTATAAAAATTGTCCGCAGCTAAAAAAGCATAATCCAACCTGGGTAGCTTAATATCAATTACTTCTGATATTGAAGCGTTTATCAGATGAAAATTTTTATTTTTAGTTGATTTCTCTAAATTTATTTTTTCACCGGTGGAAAAATCATCAACCCCTACTACCTGAATACCTTTACTTAGTAAGGTATCTGACAGATGAGATCCTAAAAAACCACCTACCCCCACGACCAAAGCAATTGGACTGTTTCGCGAAATCATAATGCTATTTTTTTGGTTGATATCTATTTCTTTATCCCCCACAAGTAAATCCTATCCCGGGTAACGAGAAACTACAAGAAGGCGTTTACATATCGCAATATTACTAATTCAGGAAATTATCTTTCTTGGTGGCGGTTGAGGGCCATGTTTGCCAATTTATCAGCTATATAGTTTTCATGTCTTAAGACGTGATGGTATTCAACTCCACCCAGTTTAGGTTCGGTTAATTTTATCTGCCTATATATCTCAAGAAGCCTTAAATTTTTAACTTTGTATCTTCCGGATAGTTGTCTTACTATCAGTTCCGAATCTGCAACCACCTTTATCTTATGCGGGAATCTGTGTCCGAAATTTTTATTTATATACTCAAGTGCATTAATAACCGCTGAATACTCAGCAATATTATTGGTTGTAATCCCGATATATCTCCCTTCTTGATGCAGGATCACACCCTTTTCATCCTTAATAATATAGTCGTATAAAGACGGACCCGGATTACCTCTTGATGCTCCAGCCGTATTAACAATTAAATTCATAAAAAAATTATTTTTTTGATCCCTTAAAGTCCCTCCAAAGGATAATTACTTGCAGGGTTAAAATCAAGTACTCAGAGATGTTGGTTACCCAGGCTGCAGCGATGAAGGAATATTTTGGAATAAATATTAAATTAAGTATCAGATTAAGTATCAGCCCTATCGCATACACTGCTGCCATAACCCTATATTTTCCCAGTGTTATCATGGTCCACATAAGAAGCGATGATACAAAAAACGCAGGAAGCCCCAGTGACAGGGTCTGTAAAGCCTCTACAGACCCTGTAAAACCCCCTCCTGATATTATCCTTATTATAATAGGAGACCCCAGCCAAACAAACCAAACCATCCCGGCTGATATGATAAAAAAAATTAATCCAACCAGTTTAACCTGTTTTGTAAAAGTATTTTTACTAAAACTGGCTGTTTTTACCATTAATGGATAGAGGCTGTTCATTATAAAGGTCGGAAAAACTAAAATATTAGCAAAGATCAGATAAGCCAGGTTGTATGTACCAACTTCTTTGAATGAATAAAAACTGGACAGAATAAATGAGTCAGCTTTAAAATAAACAACATTTAAAAAAAGCGTCAAAGAGATAGGCCAGGCTGATTTAAGGGTATTGATGGGATAACTTATGTCAGGAATCTTAAAATTAAATTTGTATAATTTGTCCACTAAAAACAGTGATGCAATTCCATTGACAACCCAGCCGCTTAAAGGGCCAAGTGCTAAAAAACTAACCGGGGCTTTCAGTGTGATTAAATATAAAATTACCAAAAGCGAGGTAAGTGCGCCTGCTGATTGGGATAATACTGATTTATCATAATGAAGCCTGCTTTGAAAAATAAGGTTGGATGAGTTGAAAATCCCTGAAAATATAATACTCAGAGAGCCTAAAAATACCGATTCATTAAAAGCCTGGCTTTTAAATGGTAATAAAAAAACAAGCATATTTGAAAGGATCAGTAAAAAAAGCGACCAAACAAGACGGAAATTAAATAATAAATTTGCTTCATCCTGGTTTTTTAACAATCGCGGGAGTATGTATCCATTTAACCCTAAATCAGCCGCTAAAAAGAAGAGGGCGAGATAGGTAAGCGCTAAGGTGTAAATACCGGTATTTGATTCACCATAATACCTTGTTACAAGCCCCAAAATAATCAGAGTTGAGATAGAGCTTACTGCCTTACCTGCAACCTGCCATATGGTTTGCTTAAATACCTGACGGACGGTTTCCATATATCTATATATAATTTTAGCTTTTTTTGTCTGGAGGAAACAACTTTAGACGGATTTTTCTTCTTTTACTAGCATCAGCGAACCTTCTTTTTTGTTCAAAAGTCTCCGGTATTACAGGAGGTGTGGTTGTGGGATGGTTATTTTCATCCAGCGACACATAGGTAAAGTACATTGATGCAATATGTAATTTTTTTTCTGAATCTACCCGTACACCAACCTCCATTGACGAATTCCAGGTTCTATTAACAGTGGCTTTAAATACAAC
>CAZFVS010000095.1:0-4222 GCA_964522265.1 uncultured Gammaproteobacteria bacterium
GTGGGAGTCGAACCCACAAGGCCTAAGGCCATTGGATTTTAAGTCCAACGTGTATACCATTCCACCACGCCAGCGTATATAAGCTCAATTACATATTGTATCAAATAGGCTTTATAAATATAATACTGTTTATGGCTAAGAAGCAAAAAGGAACGGGGAACTCTTTGAAATTTTTCAAAACTGCAGTCCTGGCATTACTTCTAATATTTTTACTTGCTTTTTTGATATCCCGTGCAACCAGGCCTGAAATCCCTTTAACAAAGATCGTCCCTCAAGCCTCCCCCCCTATTCCATCCTCTTTTGAGGCTAAACCTTCAGAACAACCTAAAACAATATTGCCCCAAAATTACGGGAGATCAGTAAATGTACCGATATTAACCTACCACTACATCGGCACAAACGGTGATATAAATGACAAAGCCAGAGATAATTTATCCGTAGCCCCTGATAAATTTGAAGAGCAGATGCAATATTTGGCAACAAAAGGTTACACACCGATTACACTAGATACTATGTATGCCGGATTAAAAGGGCAAATCACACTTCCCCTGAAACCAGTGGTCTTAACTTTTGACGATGGTTATATAGACTTTTATGTCAACGCTTACCCGATACTGAGGCGGTTCGGTTTTCAAGCGGTCTCATTTATCCCAACCGGGCTGATGAACCAGGGCTATTATCTCACCTGGGCTCAGATCACAGAAATGAATGGTTCGGGGTTGATCTCTTTCCAGGCCCACTCGGTCAACCATCCAAATTTAACCACCCTTCATTCTGACCAATTAAGATACCAGCTTGCGGAAAGCAAAAAGATTTTGGAGTCATATACCGGCAAGCCGGTCAATTTTTTTGCCTATCCATATGGGGCTTCAAACGAAGTAATCTGGCAGGCAGCCAGAGATGCCGGTTTTTCAGGGGCAGTGGGAACATGGGGTGGATCATTAATATCCGAAGGAAACATCTTTGACATGCCCCGTATAAAAATACCGGGTGGACTTTTAATCTCCGATTTTGCCAATAGGATTTAACTGACTTTACAGAAAGCGCCTTTTTTGGGGTAGAAAAATTCTAACTTATTTAAAGTTTAAAATAACTTACTCCAATTAAACAAACCTTCTCTTGTATTAGCGATCTTCTCTGGGTCTTGCTACATTAACAACGATCTTTCGACCCTCGATATCAGAACCATTGAGTTTGTTGATAGCTTCATCTGCTTCTGCATCGTTTGCCATCTCAACAAATCCAAATCCTCTAGAACGTCCGGTCATCCGGTCCATAAGAACAGTTGCTGAAGTTACAGCTCCAAATTGGGAAAAAAGGTCAGCTAATTTTTTATCGTCTACTGCCCAAGGCAGCGAACCTACAAATAATTTTTTAATTAATACTCACCACCTATCTAGCCGCTAGCGTTAAGTTTACTCACTAGAGACTAGATTTTAATCTAACACTAGGATCATGACTTGCTTAGCTCTAATGATTAGAATACTATAAAGACTCTGAAAAATCAACTATGAGTTTTGCTTCATCTGAAGATCTGATTGTATAAAAAATCAGCTATTTCCCGGCTTATAAAACGAACTCCTGTTGGGGAGGGGTGAATGAAGTCATTTGAGGAAACCAGATCTAGGTTCAAATCCCCTTCCTTTAAGGATTTCTCATAAATATTTATTAACGGAATATTATTTGCTTGGGCAAAATTAATATGGTTTTTGATATAGGCTTCTCTCTCCCCGGCCCATTTGCCTCTTTCCTCAGTACTTAGTTCAACCTGTCCAAAACCATATTTTTTTACGCTCGGAGCAATGGTTGCCACAAAAACTATTTTTGCTCTCGGATTGGTTTTTTTAAGGGTGGTAAAAGCTTTTTGTAAAACCTCTGTCTGCTTTTTTAAACCCTCCTCAAGGGGATACTGCGAAAGCGGGTTATGGCCAAAAGACTCTATCAGTATCGCATCAAAATCAATCTCCGTTATTGGCCTAAAATTTCTGCCAAAAAAAGTCTCTTTTTCCAGTCGTTCCTGAAGGGATAAAATATTGGTTGAACCAAAACCGTAATTTAAACATTCAAAGCTTTTTTTGGGGTAGTATTTTTTTAAATCCTCCTTCAGCTCATCACAATTCCCTAAAATTTGTGTCATGGAATCTCCTACTAATACTAATGTATAATCCTGGGGATATTTAACCTGGGTTGATTTTTGAGCCGTAGGGGCAGTAGCGGCAAGCTGGGGTAGGGGAGTTGGTTTGTTTTTAAAAGTGAGTAAGATAATGAAGGATAAAATTACTGCCAGGATAAGGATAATCTTTTTCATTCATATCCATACTATTACCTTACCCCATTTAAATCAATCTTTCTGATTCTAACATTTTTGGGGGTGACCTCAACAAGTTCCGTATCATTGATATATTCCAATGCGTCTTCTAAAGCCATCAGTCTGGGGGCGTTAAAATGTTCAGATACACCTTCACCGCTTGATCTGTGGTTTGTTTGTTGTTTTTCTTTACAGACATTAACACTTATATCCCCTGATCTGGCATTTTGCCCGATAACCTGTCCTTTATAGACCGATACACCAGGTTCAATAAAAAGATTCCCTCTGCTTTGAATAGAAGTTAAACCATAAAGTTTTGTCAAACCATCTGCATGAACAACCAGTGAGCCGTTATCCCGCTGATAGTTCTGTCCGTTGTCTTCCCTAAACTCCAAAAAAATAGCATTCATTATTCCCAAACCTTTAGTATCGGTTATAAATTCAGATCTATACCCAAAAAGTTCCTTTGTTGCAATAATAAACTCCAGGCAAACTATCCCATTATCTTTGGTCACGTCTTGGAGTTGTCCATGCCGGAGACCCATTTTTTGCATAACTATTCCCTGATAAATCTCGTGGACTTCTATAAAAACCCGTTCATATGGAGTAACCAACTTCCCATCATTGATTTTTTCTATAACTGTCGGTCTTGAAACCTGAAATTCAAATCCTTCACGCCTTAAACGTTCAATCAGGATCGCCAGATGAAGCTCACCCCTGCCACAAACCTCCCACCCGATCCCACTGTCTGAAACCTTCAAAGCAACATCACTGTCTGCAGCTTTCCTAAGCCTTTCTCTGAGTTGCCTTGATGTTTTAAACTCACCCTCAAGCCCTGCAAAAGGGGAGGTATTTACCCCAAAGGTCATTTTAACTGTCGGCTCCTCAATCGACAACAAAGGCAGGGGTGGGGTATTCACATCATCTGTAACTGTTTCCCCAATAGTTATCTCGGGAATTCCTGATAAAGCAATGATATCTCCACTCACAGCCTTCTCTGCATTTACTTTTTCCAAACCCTCAAAAGTAGAAAGCGAGGTTAAACGAAACCTGTTTTTTAAGCCATCCCTGTTTATCTGTATCACTTCCTGGTTGGCTGCAATTGAGCCGTTTACTATTCTTCCTGTTGCAATCCTACCTTTAAAGTTATCAGACGATATGGAAGTTACTAAAACCTGCAGTGGTTTTTCCGGGTCACCAGGGGGGGAGGGGATATATCTTAAAATTGCGTCAAAAATTGGGATAATGTTTTTCATCCGGTTCAAATCCGGTTCGCTACCGGCAACTCCATTTTTGGCTGATGCATAAATAACGGGAAAATATGCACTTTCCTCATCCGCTCCAAGTTCTATAAAAAGATCAAAGGTCTTACTAATCGCTTTATCAACAGCTGTTTTGTCTATTCTAAGATCGCCGTCAGGCGATCGCAAAATCAATTTATCAAGCTTATTAATAACAACAATAATTTTTAAACCTAAATTTAGAGCCTCTTTTAATACAAACCTGGTTTGAGGCATCGGGCCTTCTTTGGCGTCTACCAAAAGCAAACATCCGTCTACCAATTTTAACACCCTTTCTACCTCTCCGCCAAAATCAGCATGTCCGGGAGTATCAACAATATTGATTTTTGTACCCTTATAATTTACAGAAAAAAAAAAAAAAAAAATCGTAATCCCGCGTTCTTTTTCCAATTCATTGCTGTCCATAATCAGAGTAGTATCTGCAAACTCCTTGCTTAACTTTGTTTGGGTTTGTTTGAGCATAGCGTCCACCAGAGTAGTTTTGCCGTGATCTACATGGGCAATGATCGCCACATTTCTTAAATTATTCATAAATTTTTAAATGCCTGAAGAAGTATTATAACAGCTGGATTCAAGTTGCTAACGCAACAGATCTTCAAAAACTTCAAATGGA
>CAZFVS010000096.1:0-961 GCA_964522265.1 uncultured Gammaproteobacteria bacterium
AATGATTCTGAAGCTGCCTTTGGATGTGGTTGTGACCCGCAAAATTGGCGCTCCAGACCAGCCGGAGTTGGCAGTAGGTGCTGTTGATCCAACTGGTGCAGTTTTATGGGATCAAGCTCTGATATCAGAAATCGGAATTCAGACGTCGGATCTTAATAATGAAGTACAAAAACAAGCGGAAGAGATTAAAAGGAGGGAACAGCTGTATAGGCACACAAGCTCTCACCTTGAGGCTCAGGGTAAGGTGGTGATAGTGGTGGATGACGGAATTGCCACAGGGGCAACAGTGCTTTCAGCAGTAAAGTATTTGAAGAGAATGGATGCCAAAAAAGTGGTGGTGGCAGCGCCGGTTGGTGCAGTTAATTCCATAGATAAAATAGCTCCAGAAGCGGATGAGTTGGTAGTGCCATACCCACAGGAAATTTTTGGCTCAGTGGGCAGTTTTTATGAGAATTTTGAAGAAGTTAAAGATGAGGAAGTGGTACAATTATTGGTATGAAAATAATTGTGGGGCTGGGAAATCCGGGAAACCAGTATGTAGGCACCAGGCACAACCTGGGGTTTGAGGTCCTTGATGAGATGTCCAAAAAGCTGAACCTGGTTGATTGGAGATTGGAAAATAGATTCAAGTCTGAGATTATTCAAGCCCCTGAGTTGATCTTAGCAAAACCTCAAACCTACATGAATAACTCAGGTATGGCTGTGGCTGCTTTGGCAGGCTTTTTTAAGGTTCCTTCTGAAAATATTATTATCATCCATGATGAGCTGGATCTGCCGCTGGGGCATATCAAAATCAGGCTGGGCGGGGCTGGGGCAGGGCATCATGGGGTAGAATCAATCATAGAAAAATTAGGCACAGACCAGTTTATCAGAATCAGGCTGGGGATTGGCAATTTGCAGTCACAATCAGGCGAGCATAAAAAACACTCATTTAATGCAGAACATTTTGTTTTAGAGCCGT
>CAZFVS010000096.1:971-4189 GCA_964522265.1 uncultured Gammaproteobacteria bacterium
AATTTAGAAACTGTCCTCTGTTGTAGTTCTTGTTGTTTCAGCAAAGATACCCTTTAAGATAACCAGATATTTAGGTTGGTGATTGATCACCTCCGCAGGCGGGGGGTTGATTGGTATATTACTTTTACGGCAGAATTTTATTGGGTCTGCATCAATTTCATTGAATGAAATCAGGCTGCCGTTTATGATTAGTGGCGATGCGGTTGTGCTTGATTTGGTACATGCAGTACCTGCAGTATAGATCAAACCGTCTGAGACCAGGAAGGCATCAATATTGGTGACAGTTGGGCCAATAATAATATCGTTTTTGACTACAAACACCAGCCCCTCTTTCCATGCATCTAGGTTGGTATTGGTAATATTTTGGTTTATGGTCAGTGAGCCTTCAATGAACACTACATTTACTCCGGCATATGATAGGGTGCCGGTAGTTATGTCACCTGGTGCGGATAAATAGACCTTTCCGGTGGCTCCACCGTTTAATGGTCCAGGAGGCAGGAATATATCGGTTGCTCCTGGTTGGGTATAATAGGTAAATTTTAACTCTGAATATGATGGGAAAGTAGAGAATTTAGCAGGGTTTGTATCTTCATCTATAACACAGTTACCTAGCGTAGGATTACTAGGAGCAGGACGGTTAAAAAATTTGCCTGATAAAGATTTTGCACTGATTAACCCTTCAGCCCTGGGATAGTCTGAACTCTGCGGGCATGGTGAGATAACTGCTGAAACAGCAGGTATGCGGAATGTCAGCAGTGAGAGATAAAATAAACCGATTATGATACTGGTAAATTGTAAATTTAACACGCTCCTCCTTTGGAGGTAAAATGCAAATTGTTTTACCATGGTGGTCCTCCCGGGGTATCAATTTTACCATTTGAGTGGACATCGCCTACTGTTGTCTGGATCCATTGTTCAGAGGGGCAAACCGCCTGGTAAGAAAAATCAGGAGAATATTTGTAAGTGGGGTTAATAGTTTCATTACCTCGGTAATCTTTGGCTTTAACTCCAATCATGTATCTGTTGTTTACTCCGCCGGTATCATTTAGGTCAGTAGCGGAAAAAGTATGTTCATAACTTCCATTGAATTTGTCGCCACTCACGAGCGCTCCAGGAAACTTAGCGATGGCAGGATCAGGATCAGGTGGGTTAAGTTGATTGGGAGTGATGCTAATGTTTTTTATTCGAAAGCTAACCTTAGTAGGGTCAACTCCTGATGCTCCTGATCCTGAATCCTTAACCTCGGCTTTAAATGGTTGGTTACTAGTCCATCCTGTTACAGGATCTGATGTTTGATCATAACAGCTGCGGAGCGACAAGAAACTGACTGTCGGTGGAGATGAATCAATACCCCATGCTGCGGATACTGTCCGGGCAGTAGAAAAAAATATCACTGCCAAAGCAAGCACAGACAACAGAAGGCAGGTTTTATACATACAATTTATTATTAGATAAACATGAAGCATTAGTCAAGCTGGTATAATTTTGAATATGAACCTTAAACTAAATGCTTTTCAGCTCAGGAGATTTCAGGGAAGACCCCAAATTAAAAAAATTAAAAGGAATGAAATCTATATTGTTTTAGATAATGTACTGGATACTTACAACATTGGGTCAATATTCAGGCTGGCGGACGCTGCGGCTGCAAAAAAAATTTATCTTTGCGGGGGGACTGAAACCCCGCCCAACCCCAGGATTAAAAAAGCTTCTATTAATACGACGGAGTGGGTGGAGTGGGAATATTGTGAGTCTGCTGTAGAAGCAATTGAAAAAGTAAGATCCTTATGGTTTGGTCATCCTGAACTAGTGTCAGGATCTAAAAAAAAGATTCCGAAACAAGTGCGGAATGAGAATTTTGGGAAAATTATAGCAATAGAACAGAGCTCCAAATCAGTCCAATATGATAAGTTTGAATACAAAATGCCTATATGCCTGGTTGTGGGTAATGAATCAGATGGGGTATCAAAAGAGGCGCTTGATTTATGTGATGCGATTGTGGAGCTGCCGATGTTTGGAGTAAATATATCCCTGAATGTTATGGTATCTTTGGGGATTGTGCTGTATAAAGTTTTGGAGAAAGTTAAGCAGGGTTGATACAAGTTACATCAGCTGCTACAGCACTAAAAAGCTCGCTCATACCTGTTTTTTTTAATACTGATCTTCTGATATATTCAACAACCAGTGGGGCAATTTTATAAACCCTGATTTTTTTATGTTGCAATACTTCAGGTCTTGGCGGTATGGTGTCTGTTACTAAAACACCACCCTCCGGGATTAGTCTGGTATTGGTAATTCTTTCTAGAGCAGGCGGGGCGAATATCCCGTGGGTGGCAACCAGGTATAGAGCTTGTGCCCCTTTTTTTTCTAAAATAGCGGCCATCTCCACAAAAGTTCCGCCTGTTGAGATCATGTCATCTATCATCACACAGGTGGTGTCTTTAAAATCGCCGTAAATAACCATCTTTTTAATACTGCTGGGGTCTTTACCCCGGCTTTTATTGGCTGTTGTAATATCCCAGGGGAATTGGAGTTTATTATTGCAGAACTCTGCCCTGCCTGAAGCATTAGGGTCCGGTGCGAGCACCCTGGCTTGTTCCGGTGGGATATTCAATTCCCTCAAGGCAGGTATTAAGGTATATGAGCCGTAAAAGTTGTCCCATTTCCGCGGCTGCCCGTCTCCGGCTGCAGATTGTTCTGCATGCAGGTCGATCGTGACTATTTTGTCGATGCCGGACTTCCAAAGTTCGTTTGTGACCAACTCTACTGCTTTACAAACCCTGCCTTTATTTTGCCTGTCTGCCCGGGCGTAAGTGAAATAGGGGATAATTGCAGTAACTTTTTCAGCATCGCAGGTTTTTGCAGCCCAAGCCATCATTTTAAGCTCCATCAGATAATCATTCTGGCGTGGAGGAGGTGCCGGTTGAATGATAAACACATGTTTGTCGCGTACACTCACGGGAAGTTCTACAAAAGTCTCGGAGTCAGGAAAAGCTGAGGCGCATTGGTAAACCTCGATATTTAGGGTTTCGCGGATATCCTGGGCAAGCTGAGGATGTGCTGAGCCTGTTATGAATATGTTTTCCATTTTGCACTGCTCCTTCATACGCTTGCGTCAAGATATTATCAAAAATATAGGAAGCAAAACAAGAGGGTAGTATTGCAGATCAGGGTCATTGCATTCTAAGGAATTAAAGGATGGGACAATCTAACCTGTCAGC
>CAZFVS010000097.1:0-4148 GCA_964522265.1 uncultured Gammaproteobacteria bacterium
GACTAAAAGAATACAATTTTAGCTATTTAAATACAAACTGGGGTAATGTCAGCCCGGGTTGACAAACCATTGAACTTATAGTATAATATTTTGATTAAACTATGGAACCAACCGTAGAAAACAAACCACAAATTCAAAATCAATCCCGAAGGGCTTTTTTAAAGCTTGGCGGAGCTACTATAGGAGCAGTGTTACTCAGTGCAGTTGATACATCAGGTGTAGCCCTAGCTTGCCCCAAAGATGGTAACCCCACTGAAGGAACCTGTTTAAATACATGGTATGGCAAACTTTACATGCATAGATTCCACTTTTTAGACACACACAAGGATGGTAAACCAAATATTTACCGTGCCGGAGATATCCCTTTATCACCTGTTGAAAATGGGGGAAATATCGAAGTTGAGTTTTGGGGTTTCGGACAAAGACATCAGGTATTTAGACTCCATGCTCCTGAATGGGGTAATGGTTTAGGTATAAATGTGACGCCGGAAGCTTTTAACCCTAATAATCCGGTATGGAAAAATCCGGCTTTCTTACAAAACCGCAAAGCTGGAATAGATTATATTTTCAACGGCGGCGTTGATATCTGGGAATGGGATGAAGACCCTGTCACCCATGAAAAAAGACTTGTCGCCAAAGAGAATTTTAAGTACAGAAGGATGTATGATGATTGGAGCGGGCCTATCCCTATTCCAGGCACAAATAAATTTTATGAATGGGAAGGCTGTTTGGCTCTGTGCACTGATCCGAATGGACTTACCCCTGCAGATTATATCATCGGCACAGGCTGGCCTTCTATCGAAGCATTTCTTTCTGCCAAAGGACCAAAGGGTTTGCGTGACAGAAGAGATGAGATGGCGATACCTAGAGGCAATCCTCAGGAATCATTCTTGTACTAAATCTTGACAAACATCTTATAGTCGTATAAACTATACAAAACTTTATGAATATAATCAAAGATCTAGCAAAATATAATTTATCTTTTAAGACACTACTGGTAATCGGTGCTGCTTTTTTATTGCTTGTTGGCATTTTTAACATCCGGACAATCAATGACGTGCTATCGAGGGGTCCTGCTGCAGTTTTTGCAGATGATCCAGGCGATAGTTCGGGTGGTAGTGGAGATTCCGGTGACGCAGGGGATTGTTGCGGTGGAGGAAATACAGGTGGAGAGGATAATGGAGGAAATACAGGTGGAGAGGATAATGGAGGAGGAGATGATGATGGCGGTCCAACTTTAGGTTGCACTCCCTCTTCACAACAGATCAGTTCTGGTGCTTTTGCCAGCTTTAGCGCCCAAGGAGTAAAGGCGAAACACTTAACCTGGTCTGCTCCGGGAGGAAACCCTTCTTCTGCTTCAAAAACTAAAAATTTTAGTTCTCAATATTTTGCTAATACAGACACAAATTATACAGTGACGGTGTTTGGTAGAGGTTTACAAGCTCAATGCCAAGTTACTATTAAAGTTGTCGCAACTCCTACCCCTACCCCAACTCCTACTCCTACTCCTACTCCGACACAAACCCCCACTCCAACTCCAACACCAACTCCTACCCCTACCCCAACTCCTACTCCTACTCCTACTCCGACTCCGACACAAACCCACACTCCAACTCCAACTGCTACCCCACCGTCAACTACAACCTGTGTAATAAATGGAAAAACTGTTGTTGTAACCGGTTCAAATATTAACTGTAACAACCTGAATGTGACAGTGGATGTTACAACCGGGGATGTTCATGTCAACCCAACTACCATTGTCCAGGGGGGCCAAACTACAGTTGTTAAAGAAGTTCTGGGTGCTACCTTCCAACCAAAAGTAGTTGCTAAGGAAGAAACAAATATTAAGGAATTACCTAAAACCGGTTTACCTCTGGCTGGTTTAGCTTTAGGCGGACTTGCTCCCTTAGGCTTAAAATTGAGAAGGTTCAGGTCAAAACAGACCCCATCTGACGCCAATTTTATCTGGGAAGAGAGAGTATTCAATAAAGATAACTAAAATCACCTTTTCATTAAGACACCTGGCAGATGGTTTACCTTCAGTAAGTAGCCCCAAGGGGATTCGAACCCCTGATTTTCTGGATGAGAACCAGATGTCCTAAACCGCTAGACGATGGGGCCAAGCTTTCTAATTTTACCAGCCATACTTGTTTTTTGCCACTTTCTCTTCAACGATCCAAGACTCCTTGACAATAAACCTAAAAACGCATAACTTTGAGATATATAAAATAACCAATTTTATGCATAAGGTATTAATTATTGAGGATGAAAAATTTATAGCAGATCTATACGCCCTTCAACTTACAAAAGCTGAGTTCCAGGTAAAAGTAGCAAATGACGGAAAATCTGGTTTAGAGTTCCTTAATCAGGAATCATTTGATATGTTACTGCTGGATATTTTGCTCCCCGATTTCAACGGCCTGGAGGTTTTAAAACAGATAAAAACAAAAAACCTAAACCCTCAGATGGTTATCCTTTTGCTTACTAATTTGGGTCAAGATTCAGTGATCAAAGAAGCGTTTGCTCTGGGTGCCAATGGCTACCTTCTTAAAGCCTCACTCACACCCTACCAAATTGTGGATGAGGTAAAAAACGCTTTAAAAACTTAGCTGAGAAAGTTTTCGAGGTTTTTAATAATCATCTCTGGTGTATTTTTGATCTTAAGCAAATAACCTGCTGCCCCTGAATTTTTAGCATCCTGTTCTTTATTGGCATCTTCCAGGTTAGTAACGATTATACACGGGGTATGTTCAAATTTAGGATCAGCTTTAATAGTCTTCATCACTGTCAAACCATCCATCTTGGGAAGCATTAAATCGATTAAAAGGATATCCGGATTTTCTGTTTTTGTTTTTTCTACCGCTTCCAACCCATCTGAGGCAAGAATCACTTCAAAACCAGATTTACGCGCCTGAAGCTCATATAAATCCCTTATGAAAAAATCATCCTCTACTATCAAGATTTTTTTCTTCCCTCTTGGGTTTTGTGTTTGGTTTACTGATGTATCATCTCCCATATCTATTAAACTATTATATACACTTTTGGATATGTGTCAATCCTCAGTCTTTTTGTAACACACCGGCACTTTTCGTTACATACCCATTTATTAACCGGTTCTCTAAGAAAGCGGCATATAAATTAGCCAGTGTCAGAAAGAATTCAGTATCGTGCAAGGTAAAAATATTTTCAAATGCACTGTAAGTACAAAATCCGCCATGCGTTTTTAGTCTCCCCATCAAAGGATAACATGAAAGAGACTTATACCCTGCGCCGGTATAGCTCTGAACAGTTTTAAATCTTGGATCTTGGATTGCAACATTTATGGTCACCGGTTGTTTTGTGGCAATTGCCCTACCTACAGAAGCATCCCCTACTTTCACCAAAACTTTAGTGCTTAACTCTTCCATATACCAATCCGGCAGATAGCCTGTAAAACGCGCTATTACCACCTGTCTATCTTCATCTAGTCTAAAAATGCTGTGAAAATCCCAATTTAAGCTTTCCTTTAAAGTATTAAGATATCTGGGAAAACTTTTTTGAATCGGCTCATCCGTCATCAAGGCATCTTTTGTAAAAAAACCCAGATATTTAAACTCTTTTTGTCTATGAGCTAGTATTACTTCTACCTGTTGATTTTTGCGAATCTTAAAATAAATCCTTGCAAGCTCAACAGTTATAACCAGTAAAAGTGCCGAGAGAGCAATTACCATGGTATATTGACTGCCTTTCGTTGTATATTAGGATCTAGTGTTTGATCAAATTGTAATTTTTTTATATTTAAAGCGATTACACCCCCTACAGTAGCTAAAAAGTCAATGTCGTTTTCTAAGATTGTACTGGCAGAGTAAAAAAATAAATACCCTATCTCCTCTTTCTGCATTTCAAGTTTCATAATAGCCGCACTCTGGCATTCTGCTTCCTTAGGGTTAAGATTTATATTCAGACCTTTAAGCTTATACGGTAGATCCGAGACAATTAAAATCTGATCATTCTGTTCCTTAATAGATCGGTCAATACTTGTCAAGAGATACTGCTCTAAAGGTGTTAAGTTTGTTTGGGGAGGGGTGGAATCGGATATTTTCTGAAGATAACTCACCATCTTCTTTCCACTGCCGGGATTGCCTGGTTCTTCTGGAAGAAAAAAAGTA
>CAZFVS010000098.1:0-4121 GCA_964522265.1 uncultured Gammaproteobacteria bacterium
CCCCAGGTTAAATTTGTTTTTGATCGGTTCTTCTGAGAAGTAAACATGTCCGCCCGAAGAACAGACCCTCTTCATTTCAGCAATTGCCAGATCCGGTTTGGGAAAATGATGAAGAGTTTCAAAGGCAAAAACAAACGGTATAGAAGAATCAGCAAACGGCAGATTTTCTGCATCCGCGCAAATTAATATGGGTAATTTATTTAACTTAAGCTTTTTTGCAAAGATTTTTGTAGCCTTTAAACTTTCAAAAGAGAGGTCTAAAGCAAATCCAACTGCGTCAAACTTTGAAGTCAGTAAAGCTGACCTTTGACCCTTTTCCGCCCCAATTTCCAAAAAAGGGGATAGGGCAATCTTTTCCCTTATCAATGCTTTCAATATTTTGGCAGTATTTTCAGTTCTTTCCCTGAGCAGTTGAAGTATTTGTTCAGGGTTGGGTGCACCGGGAAAATAAGAAGCTAGCCCCAGATGTTGAAGTGTAAGTTTCTGCCTGAATTGGACTTCACCAATTTTAGCTTTTTGTGGTTGTTTGTTCATAAACAAAATGATGTATATTCCAACCAAAGGCTTTTAAAAAAGGAACTAAGCTGGGTTGGTTTTTAATGAGGGTCCAGTAAAGACTAAAAAGTCCTTGCAAAGAAATTACAGTCAGGATTTGCAGCAGATTGGCATGTTTGATGACATACTGGATCTTATTTTTATGCCAGTAAAACCATTTTTCGGATAAATTAACCACATTATCCATGGTATATGATTGATCATGGTAAAAAATAGAATTTGGGTTGATGACTGTTTCAAAGCCTTTTTGCTGGACCCTTTTACAAAGGTCTAAATCTTCAAAATAAATTTTGGAAAAATTCTCATCAAAAAGACCCACTTTTTTAAAAACCGACCGGGGGATTAGCATGGCGCAGCCTTGTACCCACTGGACTTTGGTAATCTTGACTAATGCTTGAGAGCCTATGTCAATTTGGCCGGTAAAATAGTTGAATGTTTGGTAACCGGAGGCAACTTTTGTCTGATCTATGCTGGAAACTATTTTTCCGCCCAAAATCCCGATTTCCGGATGTTTTTGGATGTATCTAACCAATATTTTTATGCTGTTTGGATGAAAGTTTAAGTCATTATTGGATATAAATATATAGTTTCCCGAAGACCTTTTGATCCCGATGTTTAATGCCGGACCGTATCCGATGTTATTTTTTAACCGGATTAGCCTGACTTTAGGATAATTTTTCTTAATTAATGCATTTGATCCATCAGTTGAATGGTTGTCGATAACTATGGTTTCAATTTTTTTTTTAGGATAATTTATTTTTTTTAACGATTTAAGCAAATCATTTATTTTATTTTTTGCGTTCATGTTAACGGTAACTACAGATAATGTATCAATATCTTTAACTTTTACCATATTAAATTATTTTTTTGGATATCCCGACTAATGTTATTGCTTCACTTGGATTTTCTTTAGTAATAATGATGTCGCTTGGTTTAATTGAAGGGATAGGTTTCCAGAAAGCCCGATACAGCCTGGTTTTTAAGCTAATTGGAATAATCGGTAAAAGCTTTTTAATAGTTTTATTTCCTCCTAAAGTTAATTTGGTATAACGAATGAAAAAGTCCTTCTCGGCCTCAATAAATTCCTTATTTGTAAACCGTTGGCCGTAAATTACCACCTTTTGTTTTATTTGTTTGAATAAACCAATTAATTCATCAGGTGTAAATTCCTTAAAGTGAAAATGGCTGGTTGAGCTCCGGTGCTGAAATCTGTTTGGAGTAGAAAAGATAAAATATCCCCTGTTTTTCAGTACCCGAAATACTTCCTGAAGATATTTTCGGTAATTTTGAATATGTTCAATTACTTCAAATGAGACAATTACATCAAAGCTATTATTCCTGAAAGGAAGTTTGGTTGAGTCTCCGACCTGAAAAGTTAATTTTTTGGTGCGTATATCTGATTTGGTTTGGAAGTTTTTGATGGCAAATTTTATTGCTTCTCGGTTAATGTCTATACCGGATACCTCTTTCGCGCCAAGCTTCATCAGCTCCTTACTGCCATATCCTGTTCCGCAACCTAAATCGAGTATTTTTTTGCCTTTAACAAACGGTTTGGTAAATCGGTATCTTTGAATATGTTCAAGATAAAAACTGTCATTTTGGTTGTGGTTTGATGGTACAAACCTCTCGCCTTCAAACTTCATTGCCGATACCTTCTTTTTAGCTCATTTACCAATTTTCTGGATTGTAAAGTTTTGGAAATATTTAAAATATTCCAAAACAGGGCTGCCAAAATAGGGAGAATAGTTATCTGTTTGCCCCGGTAGTAAGATGCAAGCGGGGCAATAGAAAGCTGTACCGGCAAAAAAAACAGCATTTGTGGTAAAGACGCATGAATTAGCATAAACCTGAATTTTCCCCGAAAATGGGCAAACAGCTGATCGAAGTTGTCTGTCTTTTTTGCTGAGTTTAAAAAACCATGCCAAACAATAGCTTTGGGACAATACAATAATTTAAAACCAGCCAGTTTAACCCTAAAGCAAAAGTCGTAGTCTTCCCCGCAGAAAAAAAAACCATCATCATACATCCCTGATTTCTTTAAGATTGACCGTCTAATTAGCGTACATCCACCAGTCGTCACATCGAGCTCTCTGACTTGGTCTGCTCCCGCATAATCATAGGGAAAATAACCTAGCCATAAATTAACCCTAAAACCAGGCAAAGCCATAATTTTGGGTTGATCTTGAAAAAACATTTTACCACCCACCACACCAATTTTGCTATCCGTTTCTATTAAGTTAATCAATTCTGTCAAGCAATTTTTGTCAAAGATAACATCATCATTGGTCACAAAAATATACTTGCTTTTTGAATGCTTAATGCCAATATTTAAAGCAGGGGCAAAGCCTACATTATGATTATTTTGTATCAGTTTCACTGCTGGATATTTTTTCCTTAACATTTCAGAAGTACCGTCAGAAGAAGCATTGTCCACAATTATGGTATCAATTTTATTTTTTGGGTATTTTAAGGAATAAATAGAATGCAAGGTTTCTGATAAAGACTTTTTTCTGTCCATTGTCGGGATAATTATTGAAACAGTGGGAAAAGCTTGCATAATTTCTAATTAACCTAATTATTCTAATTTCTAAGAAAATCACAAGCCCCAAATTCCAATTTTGAAATTAAGCCATTTAAAAATTTTATATCAGCTTCTTTTTCCATGTTTCCGGTGTGCTATGGGTTGTGAGTTCCAGTTCTTCCAAATATTTAAACTTTTGTGGGCCCACACTTTTGGCCCATGCAACCATTTTTGCAACACCCTCTTTAAGAGGTGTTTGGTTTTTAAAACCAAGAAGCTGTCTGGCTTTTGTATCGGTTGAGTATGCCAGTTTGACTTCCTGGGGTCTGTCAGGCAGATAGATTGGTTTTAAATTTTTGGGGATATTATTTAGGTCGGCAACAAAATGGGATAGTACTTCATTTGCCAACTCATTGATGGTGTATTCTTTGGATGGGCCGACATTAATTATTTCTCCGGCGGTTTTTGATAAAAAGCCTGCCTTGGCAATATAAGGGGTGACATCATCAATAAAGCTGAAAGCTCTTTTTTGTTTGCCATCTCCGTAGATGTAAAAGTTTTTTTTCTGCATCAGACAGTTAATAAAAATCCCAACGACATTACGGTATGGGTCTGCCAGATTTTGTTTTGGACCAAAAACATTATGGGGTCTAATGATAGTGTATTCAAAGCCATAGACTTGAGATAAAACTTTGGTTGCATCTTCCATGGCTGCTTTTGAAATCCCGTAAATATCAACAGGTTTTTTGGGCATGTTTTCTGAGAAGGGAGGTTTTTGATCCCCATAAACACTCATGGAAGAGGTCATCACCACCCTTTTGGTTTTAGCCTTGACTGCACCCACTAAAATGTTAAGCGAGGCATTCAAATTACGCTCCGTTGCCCTGACCGGAGTGAATTGGCTTCTGCCTTCTGTTGCATCAGCAGCCAGATGGTAGATAAGTTGAGGTTTGATTTTGACAATCAAAGCAACTGTTTTGGGGGTATTTCTAAGATCCAGTTTGGTAAATATACTCTTGGGGTTTACATTGCGCATGTAGCCGCC
>CAZFVS010000099.1:0-4089 GCA_964522265.1 uncultured Gammaproteobacteria bacterium
GAAAGTTATGGATTGCTGGGGTGATCTAATTGTGGTTTTGCACCAAACTCTGAATAGTTACTGCCTTAAATATGTATTCTTTGTTATAATATGAAATTTGTATGTCTAAAGAAATCGGACAATGTGTAAAATAATTTTATATGAAAAAACTGAATAATCTGATCCACACTCCACATTTAAAAGGCATTGAATTATCAATTTCAGAAGCCCTTGTTGAAGACGCTGTCAGTTTTGCAGATTTAATGAACTCTCATTACAAAAGGCAGAAAACAGCAAGTTATTTCCAGTGGCAGTATTTTACTGATGTTAAAAGTGTGTATTTTTTGGCAAAAATTGGAAACCAAGCCGTCGGGGGCTGCGGAATCCAAACCTCCTTAGTTCAGTCTATAATCAAACTAAAATTAGCTAAAATCTCAGATTTTATAGTTTCGGATGAATTCCGTGGTACAGGTATAGCACTAAAATTAATAGATGCTGTTCAAAAATGGTGTTTAGATCACAAGATAAAAGCTATGGTAGCAATGCCAAATAAGTACGGCAATGCATTTTTTTTACATTGCGGTTTTGTCTCAAATCCGATTAACCAATATATATTAGAAAACTATCATCAGGTTCAAAAAAATCTCCCTAAATCCATACTTCAAAAAACAAACAAGATTGTCAGATTTGTAAGGAATAAAAAGTATTTAAAGTGGCGTTTCAATAAAAACCCGGAATATGATTACCAGTTTATAACTGATACCAAATGGGATAAGTATATTGTTACTAAAACCTTTAAGGATTCTACCGATGGTACTTTATATGGTGATATTGTGGATATATCATGGCCGGTAGATGAAACAGTTGAGGTGTTATTGAATAAAACACTGCTATCCTTTAAAAAAATAGGTATTAAAAAAATTACAATTTGGCAGGATCCTGCAAAAATACTTTCCGGGTTTCTTAGGATGAATAATTTTCATAAACATCCGCAGGAACGGTATTTTTGTATTAAGTTGTTGAACAAAAAGTATCCTGAAATCGCCAACTTTAACAATTGGTTTTTAGTGGAATCGGATTCGGATGTATATTAGTAATATGCAATTAATAGAGATTGGTGTAGATATAGAGGAAACCAAAAGATTTTCAGAACTCAAACCTACTTCTAGTTTTACGAAGATGATTTTTACTAAATCTGAAATAGATTATTGTTTCCGCCAAACGGATTATTGGACTCATCTTGCTGCCAGGTTTACCGCTAAAGAAGCGGTTAAAAAAGCTGTTTCCACCTTTAATATAAAAAACATATCAATGAAGGACATTGAAGTTAAATTACGGAGTGACGGAAAACCGGAAATCAAAATCAACAATCCCGGTTTTAAAAAATACAAGATTAGTTTAAGTATGTCGCACACACATGACATTGCAATTTCATTCGTGGTAGCATATAAAACAAGCACAAGGTAAATATTTTGACAGATTAAATTTATGGATAATATTCAAAACAATAAAATATTAAACAGGCTTTTATCTGAAACCCTAGATATACCTCAGTCAGAAATCAGAGATGATTTAAATCCGGGAAATTGCCCTAATTGGGATTCTTTTAATAATTTCGCACTGATAGCTAAGCTTCAGGATAAATTTCATGTCAACTTTTCTTTGGAGGAAGTTCAAAATATGAATTCAGTAAAAGACATTAAGCAATTATTATCTAAATCCGGGATCGTTTTTCTGGAAAAAATTTAATTTTCAAAAATTATGAAAAAAGCTAGGATTGACAAATCCCCGAATTTAACAAATTATGAAGAAGTCAAAAGAAAATTTGCCTGGGAAGATTTTTACCGGGAATTTTCGTTTCATAAAACCGGGAAAGTAAATTATGCTTATGAAGTTTCTGATTACCAGATACTAAAGGGTAATGGTAATAAAGACGCGATTATTTCTCAAAAACAAAACGGTGAGGTAGAAAGTATTACTTTTAAAAAACTGGCTGAAGTTTCAACGGTTTTGGCAAAAAACTTACAAACCTATGGATTGAAAGCAGGTGACCGTTTTGGAATATATGCACCCCGGTCCATAGAATATGCCATTGTACTGATGGCAGTATTAAAATGCGGGGCTATCGCTGTTCCGTTGTTCCCGGCATTTGGTCGTGAAGCAATAGCCGACCGTCTTAATGATTGTACTTGCTCCTGGTTATATGTCACCAATGAGTACATCAAAAATATCAACCCTGACTCCTTACCTACATTAAAGTATATTCTGACAGATCAGCCAAAAAACTTGCCAAGCGGACTAAAATCATACCTACTAAAGGACTTTTCTTCAGGAACAGCCGATAATTTCCGGATGCATTTTAGCGATTTAGAAGCACCCTTCATTATTCACTATACTTCAGGTTCAACAGCAAAACCAAAAGGCATATTACTAGCACAACGCTCTATGATAGGGCATTTTGTCACAGCCAAATATGTTCTGGACCTGCATCCGGATGACCATTACTGGAATACCGGAGACCCCGGGTGGGTTACGGGAATGGTATACAACTTTTTTGCTCCACTGCTTTTAGGTGTTACCATGCATATCTATGAAGGACCATTTCAGCCATTAAAATGGGTTGAGTTTATGTCCCGAATGAAAATTAACGTCTGGTACAGCACGCCTACAGCTTTCAGACTGTTACGGTATTATGCAGTACCGCTTAATAAAACAAAGGTGCCAACCCTGCGTCACATTGTCAGTGCAGGGGAACCACTTAATCCAAGTCTGATTGACTGGACAATGGAGAATCTTGGTATTCCTATCCACGATTCTTGGTATATGACAGAAAACGGTCATCAACTGATAAACAACTACCGTTGTGTACCTATTAAAAAAGGTTCAATGGGCAAGCCGTTGCCGGGAATTTATGCTGCTATCATTGATGAGGATGGAAAAGAATTACCAATTGGTGAATCCGGCAAATTGGCTATTAAAACTCCTTGGCCCGGACTGATGAAAACTGTATGGAATAACCCTAAAAGATTTGATGCTTACTTCAAAAATGGCTGGTATATTTCCGGAGATATTGCTTATCAGGATAATAATGGGTATTTTTGGTTTCAAGGCAGAGAAGACGACATGATTAAAAGCGCTGCTGAAAGAATTAGTCCTTTTGAGATTGAAAGCACACTTGTAATGCATCCCGACGTAGCTGAAGCCGGGGTTATCGGTATACCGGATGAAGTATTTGGCCAGATTATTAAAGCATTTGTGATGTTAAAACCAGGCAAACGGGGATCAAAGAAATTAAAAACTGCACTCACCCGTCATGTTTCAGAAAACTTATCAGCGTATCAGGTACCCAGACAGATAGAGTTCGTTAAGAAATTACCTAAAACAAAAAGCGGAAAAATTATGAGAAGAGTGTTGCGTTCCCAAGAAACGAATACGGAAGCTGGTGACCTATCAACTCTTGACCTGGAAATGAACCCCGCAAAATGAATAGTTATTCTTTATATAGTTTAGTAATAGAGGAAACTGTGTATACTCTTGGAAGTGTTTTCCATCTGGAACTTTAATCACAACCGGATTAAGTTTTGAAGCTATAAATTCAAACTGATCTTGAGGAATATAAGGATCATTATCCCCATAAATTAAAACTATTTTGTTTTGGTTTTCCTTGATATTCTTCCAATCCCAAGGATTATCAAAATAACCACTCTTCTTTTCCAGGGTATCACCTAAATCTGTATAAGAGGGTGCGATTAAAATTGAACCTTTCAATTTATTCGACTCTGCAAATCTCATTGCAGCCACAGCACCCGATGACCACCCGATAATTACATCATTTCCTTTTATATGGTTTTTTAAAAACGGCAGCCAATATTCAGCACGGGCGAAGATCGGATCCGGAAGAGTTTCAAAAAATGTCTCAAATCCTAATTTTTCCAATTCATTTTTCAACCATGGGGCAAATGCAAAACGCCAACTTACCGACTGATTTCCATGAATGAATAAAAACTTTTGTTTCATTAAAATATACCTGCGTTCAGTTTACCACTAATAATACATTTAACGAGTTTGGTGCAAAACCACAATTAGATCACCCCAGCAATCCATAACTTT
>CAZFVS010000100.1:0-1661 GCA_964522265.1 uncultured Gammaproteobacteria bacterium
GGACTCAAATTTGATTATTTTTGCTGCCCGCCCTGGTCAGGGTAAAACCAGTTTTGTCTTAAACGTAGCCCAATATGTAGCTGTCAACAGCAATCTGCCTGTTGGGATTTTTTCGCTGGAGATGAGCCAGGAGGAGCTTGTTGACAGGCTGCTGGTGAATCAGGCTGATATTGATGCCTGGAAGTTAAAAACAGGCAGGTTGGATGAGAAAGACTTCGACAAACTCTCTCACGCCATGGGGCAACTGGCAGACGCCCCGCTTTTTATAGATGATACCCCGGGTTCTTCGATCTCCGAGATCAGAACCAAAGCCCGCAGGCTCCAGGCAGAGCATGGGTTAAGGCTTGTGATTGTTGACTATCTTCAGCTTGTCAACGGAAGAAATTTAGAAAACAGGGTACAGGAGGACTCGGAAATTTCACAATCATTAAAAAATTTAGCAAGAGAGCTTAAAGTGCCGGTTTTGGCAGTCTCACAACTGTCCAGGGCGGTTGAAAGCAGGGGTACCAGAAGGCCTCAGCTTGCAGACCTGCGGGAATCAGGGGCCATAGAACAAGATGCGGATGTGGTTATGTTTATCTGGAGGGAAGATCCTGAAAAAATGGAACAGGTTAAGCTGGATATACAAAAACACAGAAATGGTCCCACTGGAGAGATAGATCTGATCTTCCGGCCGGACAGAGTAAAGTTTTACGGTATGGAAAAAACCCGTGCTAAAACACCTGTCCCCAAATGAGCCAAAATCCCGAAAGAAGAAAAATCGGTATAGACAAAGACGATGTTTTGGTAAACTTCACCTCATCTCTGCAGCAGTTCCATAATGAGCAGTATGGCACCAACTTTACGCTAAATGATGTTCACAATTTTAACTTATGGGAAGTTTGGCAATGCAGCTATGAGGAAGCAGCTGACAGAGTAACCGCTTTTTATAAATCAGGTAAAATAAAAACTCTCCTGCCAATGGAGGGTGCGAGAGAGGCGGTAGAGATATTGAAGCAGAGATTTGATCTGGTAATCATTACCTCAAGACCGCAAGAGTTTACTGCTGAAACAGCATATACTACTGAAAAATATTTTCCGGGTTGTTTTTCCGGCATCTACCACACCAGCTTATTATTATCAGAGTGGGGGGTTAGGAGAAAAAAATCAGAGATTTGCCGGGAAACAGGAGCAGAGATTTTGATTGATGATTCGCTGGATAATGTTCGGGATTGTGCCTCCGTCGGTATCAGAACACTGCTATTCCGCCGCCCCTGGAACTTATCAGTTTCAGATGAAAGTTTAAAAAGGGAAGGAATTATTCCTGTAAGGTTATGGGGGGGAGTAACAAATTATTTTAAAAACAGAGGATAAATTCCTGATAACAAGAAACAGTCAATTTTTTAAAGTATGGGCAATGGTTGGAACCGATTCAACTCTTTTAAGTCTGATGTCAATTCTTTCGTGATCAAGATAGTGTGCTGCCTGTTCCTGGCGCATAGCTTTGACCTCTCCCAGCACTGAGTCAACCAAGTTCATAACTCTATCCATTCTATTTATCATTCTTCCCTCTACGCCTTCAATCTGCTGCTCAAGATCATAACGGGTTTTTATGATTTCTACAGACAGTTCTTTTTTAGTGTCTGATATTTCTCTTCTAAGAACTATTTTTGTATCATCTA
>CAZFVS010000100.1:1761-4070 GCA_964522265.1 uncultured Gammaproteobacteria bacterium
AGTCTTTTTTGAACCCAGCTTTAAGCTCATCTTTTGTATCATCTAAGTCTTTTTTGAACCCAGCTTTAAGCTCATCTTTTGTATCATCTAAGTCTTTTTTTGTTAAAGGATCTGTATTTGTTTGCATTATCTTCATAATCTACCACAAACACTTCCTAAAATAAATAGTTTACTTATCTTCGGTTTTTTTATACATTCATCTTACATGGGAAAAGAAAAAATCCCGCAGTTTAATCTTGAGGAAGGGGTTGAATATTCTATTGAGCTGGTCAGGATGCTCGGCGGTACCCTGAAGGAACCCAAACTTGTTGCTATAGCAGGTCCAAGTGCATCAGGCAAAACAACCCAAGTTGCAGATAAGATAATAGAGAGGCTCGGGGAAGAATATGTTATCAGGAAGCTTAGCCAGGATAATTATTTTACCGGAGAAAAACCTTGGGATCAGCCGGCTAGTATGGATTTGGCCTTGCAAATCAAACACCTTACTGAGCTGAAAGCAGGAAGAAAAATCTGGAAACCAAACTATTCCTATCCCCAAAACTGCAGAACCACTTACAGTGTATTTTTCCCAGGCCAAATTGTGCTCCTTGAAGGAATTTTTGCACTGCATACAAAAGTTGCAAAACATGCAGATTTAAAAATTTATGTGGATTGTAAGCCTTACGTAATGCTGATAAGAAGGCTGCTTCGGGACTGCGGTACAGACGGAAGGACAAAGCAGTCTCAAAAGGAAGTAATTCAGATTTTTTTAGAAGAAGTTTTGCCTTTAAGCAGAAAATATGTTGAACCAACCAGGAAAAATGCTGACCTTGTGATTGTCAACAATTTTAGTAAAGACGAACTGGAGCGGTTATAAAGGTGGAAAATTGAAATCAGATGAACATCAATTTCAAGTTTTTTGAAGGTATTTTGTATAGAATTTTTGGACTTGGATTTTAAACTGCTCTAAGGTAGTCCCGTTTATTATTTTAAAATCCGCTCTGGCGCCGATTTTGGAGATCAACATCTCATTCTCTGTCTGTTCTTCTTTCATAAACTGGTCATAAGGAATGTTTAATTCGCCAATCTTTTCTTTTCTGGATCTGATCCTTTCATAGCGGATTTTTAAAGGGGCGGTCACATAAACAAGGTAGTTTTGCGGGAAACCCCGCACTAAATCTACATCAGGTTGCCACCTGACCCCGTCCAGAATTACAATATCCGCCGGGTTTGATAAAACCCTCATATAAACAGCATGAGAGAGAACCGGGCCGAAGTGATTCTTCATTATTATAGCCAAATTTTGTAAATTGCTGCGGGTTAGGGGAATACCCCAGATTTTTAAAGTATCAGATAAAACATCGGAAAACCTGATTTTGGCAATTTTTAGGTTGGGGGCAACTTCGGTCAAAAGATCTACAAAAGTACCTTTACCCGACCCAATCTCTCCAGTAAGACCGATAACAATTTTTCCCAGGCTCATTGCATCCGAATCCTAACATATTTAGATAGGAGATTCCAGATCTATGTATTGCATTTCACTTTACAATTTGATATAAGATTACTGTTATGTTAGAAAGAATCAGGGAAAGATTTTTCAGAAAGTTTCCACAAGGTAGACTAGATATTACTGGTACACTCGGGACTCTTGTTGGTGATCCAAGAAGCGAGGATGAACTCAATCCAGAGGTATATTTGCAAACCCTTAGTGAGCAGGATAGAACTCATGTTTAAGATTTCCTGGGCTTAGCAAGAGCTTTACATCAGTCCTTAAATAAAGTTAAATTAGCCGTGACAGCAGTTGGTAGTTCTGTCAGAGCTGAAGTAAAACGGCATCATCCTATGGAAGATATTGATTTGAGGATTCTTAATTCAGCCCCAGTTAATTCTCAGTTAAGGCAACATACAATTGATCTTATCAGAGATTCTGTAAAGGATTATTTACAAGCTATTGGTGTTGAGTTTGAGGAAGATAGTGCAACTGTTAGTACTCGATGGGTCAGGGAATCGAGAGGAGGTTTGGTGCCATTCGTAGATTGGTATAACAATGACCCCTCCTTCACTGTAAAATATCCAGAAGGACATCCTTTACAAATTTCAATTTCTGGAGTTGATAATTTTGATTTAGAGACTTATCTAAGGAAAGAACAAGAATATGCAAGTGGAACTTTTGTTGTTCTTTACAATCCGATCCAACAAGGTTAATTTCACCCGTCAAAATTTTATGTGACTTAATACGAAAGTATTCTTGTATGAACTTGCTTGGTGCCGAAGGTGGGAGTCGAACCCACATGAGGTTGTCCTCACAGGTTTTTGAGACCTGCGTGTCT
>CAZFVS010000101.1:0-4009 GCA_964522265.1 uncultured Gammaproteobacteria bacterium
AAAATATTTCAAACAGGGCAAAAAAACAGATCCTGGAGTAATGTTTTTTTACCCTAAGCATTGGAAGGTACAAGAGACTTTTGAGGGTTTCACTCTGCGGGGAGCTGTTTTGCAAGCACATATAATTTATGGAAAGGAGCTGGGATTAGGACAGGTGCAGGTTAAGATAGACAAAAGCAATCCTGATGAGTTAAAACAGCTGCAGGAACTACTTGTTTCCTGGAGGGCTATTTAGGGAGTTTTCTGAAGCAGCTTTTTTAAACTCTGCGATTGCTTGCAGCGGTAACCCCACTGAAGCGAAATATTCACCCATTCTTTGGTGGAAGGGGGGGTACTGAGAAAAAACATAAGAATAGGTTAATATTTTATCGTAATCAGGTAAATCTCGATATTGTTTAACCTGACTTTGTACAAATTCATCTGTTAAGGCAAAAATTTTTCCATAATCTCCCCGGATATTTTTTTTATAGCTTAAGAATGAATTGAAATTTATCTCAAAAATAAAATTTGAAAAAATAAGTGTTAACAATGTTGCTATAAAAAACACTTTTAATAGTTTATTTTTTATAATCTGGATAGGTAAAACATAAAGTAAGGTTATAAAAGGGATTAAGACTATATAATAATGAATGGAAAAACGGGTACGGGTAATAAAATATAAAATCGGCAAAGGCGCAATTATCAGCAGTAAAAAAAGATATTTTTTCTGCTTTTTTAAAATGAAAAAAAGCGACAATAGAGGCAAAATTACTGAAATGATGCCTGCTATGTTAATTAAATTGATTAGAGAATTAACTTTCAAAAAAGCAGAATAGTCAGCCCCTAAAATATTGGGGAAATATAATCCGTTTGTCAGTTGGAAAGGTAGCGCTAGATGCCGAAAATCAAACGGGAAAGTTGATTCCTGCTGGTTTTGTAAAAATAAGGAGCAGTCTATGCAGATTGGGTTGGAAGTAAACTCACGATAGAAAAATGGGATTGCAAAGATAAGCCCTAAAAAAAATCCCGTCAAGGATTTGTAGAAATTAATTCTAACTTTAAGAACCAGCATTGTAATAATTATTGCAGCTGATAAAAATATTCCGGTTGGGTGGAGTTGTATCAGAAGAGACAGCGATAGAAATAATCCGAAAGCAGCTTTTTGACTGCGTTTAATCAAAAATTCATGGGTAAAATAAAATATGGGTAAGACAAACCAGAGTACAACATCAGGGCTCCAGATCTTTCTGGAGAAAAGGATGGGGATGGGTGAGAGCGCCAAGAGTACAGATCCAAATCTGGCTGTTAATTCTGCGTAATATCTTCTGATTAAAAAATAAAAAACTATTACGGAGATTGTATTCATTACAGCAATAACCAGGCTGATTATCTGAGGGTGTCTTGAATATAAAGATAGTAAAACCATCAGAAAATTGTACAAAGGTGGACTGTAAAATCCAGTGCTTTGTCTGGTTCCAACCTGGAAAAGATAAGGTTTGTCATAAAATTTTTGTATCTCATAGACTGTGGTGGCTTCGTCTCCTTTAAACTCAATTAGATCTAAAAAGAAGATCCTGAATATGGCAGCTGCTATCAATAAAAATATTACCCAAACTACTGTCTGTGCCATGTTATAATTTTGTGTTTTAATTCTGATGCAGCATTGTTATGCTGATTATAAATTAATGGTAACCTGTTTAAAGAACACTAAATTGCAACTTTTTATAATCTGTGTTTTGACCCTGCTTGCTTACTCTAACATCTTCGCAAATGCATTTGCCACAGATGATATTGGATATTTTTATAACTGGGATATCCCAAAGCATATAGAAAATATCCCCAAAATCTTCACTACAGATTCTGTACCCAAAGATGAGCAGGGGGTTTACAGACCGGGTAAAGCATTGTTGATAATGCTTTCTTATAAACTTTGGGGACTGAATTTAACAGGCTACCATCTGTTTTCACTTTTTATGCACCTTAGCGCCACAGTTTTGGTCTATTTTAGAACCAGGCAGCTCATTCTCGCCCCGGGGGTGAAGAAAATGCAGTTACACCCCCGGGGTGGTCATTGGTTGGCTTTCATCACTGCTCTTCTTTTTGGCTTGCATCCCATCCATACGGAAGCCATAACTTTTGTACTGGCAAGTTATGATAGTGCTGGGTTGACGCTCTTCCTACTGTCTTTTTGGCTTTACTTGCTAGTCCAAAGAGACACCCCGGAGGTGAAAAAAATGAGATTACACCTCCGGGGTGAAAAGACATGGTTGTATTTTGTCTCCATAATAAGTGCCGCAGCAGCTTTTTTGACTTATGAGATGACTTTTACCTTACCGCTGGTGATTATGTTGTACCACTTTTGTTTCAGGAAGAAGTTGGCAGCCAGGATTGTTCCGTATTGGTTAATCCTGGCGGGCGCTCTCTTATTGAGGGTGTTTTTGTTGCATATCCCTCCCCGGGGACAATATTTAGGGGGGGATTTTTATCTGACAATGCTTATTATGACGAAAGCGTTTATAAAATATATCCAACTTCTTATTTTGCCTCTGAATTTGAACCTGGACCATCAGGTTGCTCCGGGGATTTATTCTGTTATTTATCCGGCTTATGTAAATTTAGAGACACTGCGTTCCCAGTCTATTTTTAATCCGGATATTTTAGCAAATATTCTGCTGATCGGCTCTCTTTTGGTAGTTGCTTTTTGGTATTACAAAAAATCACCTTTGGTAACTTTTACTATAGTCTGGTTTTTTATCACGCTTTTGCCTGTCGCAAATATAATTCCCCAAGGCCAGATTTTTGCGGAAAGGTATCTTTACCTGCCGTCATTTGGGTTTTACTTGCTGTTGGGATTGTTTTTTAGGGAGGTCATACGACGCATCAGACTGATTGGTCTTATAGGACTTATTGGACTGCTTGTATTTTACTTCTATCAGACTTATCAAAGGAATAAAGACTGGAAGGATACCCTAACTGTTTGGCAAAAACTTGCCGTACAAAACCCGGATCACCCGATCATAAACTTTACTCTTGCCAAAATTTATAAAGAAAAAGATATGGGCAGACAAGCGGTTTTTTATTTTAATAAAACTTTGGAATTAGATCCAAATTTAAATGAAGCAAAATTATCTGCTAATTTTTTCCAAAATAATAATTTTTCATTCTTTTATCCTAAAGATTGGAAAATACAGAATGATATAGGAGTAAAAATAATCAACAACCAATTTGAGGTTAATTTTGACTTAGATAATCTGGGTGATAATCTTATCGAAGATTATTTAAAGAATCAGAAATCTTTTGGGAGTTTAGAAAATCAGGGACTTGTTAAGCTCCCAAATTTTGAATCAGGATATGTCAAAATATGGAAAAGCAGGACGGATATGAAGTTATACCAGTTCTTTCTTTTTAAACAGAATAAAGTTATTCAGGTCATTATCAATCCTATGGATTTGCAACAGAAAGACAATGTTGATGCTATATTAAAATCATTAAAGCTAAGATAAAAAATTCCAATATGCCGCTCTTGTCGGGTATTTTTAAATCAACTAAATTCCAAATTTTAATCATTTTTTTCTTAACATTATCTGCGTATTCTAATATTTTTCAAAATAATTTTATCGGAGATGATATTGTTTATCTCCTAAAGTGGAAGGATACTTACAACTTAAGTTACATCCCAAATGTTTTGAAAGGATCGGTTCCTCCTGGGGCAGACCAGGCGACTTACCGTCCAATAAAATCAGTAATTATCATTTTACTGCATCAGGTGACAGGAGAAAATGTGATTGGTTTTCATTTTTATTCCTTGTTGGTTTTGTTTTTATCAATAATATTTGTTTATTTAATTTGTGGATATTTGACAAAAAATAAGTTAGTGCAATTTTTGACAGCCCTGCTTTTCGGCCTCCACCCAATACATACAGAAGCAGTTACTTTTATGTTAGGTAGTATAGATTCAACAGGGACACTTTTTTTATTTGTTTCATTTTATTTTTATTTGCAGACGCAGAATACCTCGAATCTTGCTTCG
>CAZFVS010000102.1:0-3934 GCA_964522265.1 uncultured Gammaproteobacteria bacterium
GCGGGGGACGGGATTCGCACCCGCGACCTTCTCGTTGGCAACGAGACATTCTACTACTGAACTACCCCCGCAAGTATATAAATACTCCAATGTATTAATACCAGATTATATCATTGGGAACGGATGAAATCCAAACCAATTTCCCTTGCCCAGCTGTCATCTTCGAAAATATCATCCAAAGTGGGTTTATATTTTGGGGTGTGTTTTTCTAAGGCTTTTTCTATTACTTCAGGAATTTTGTGAAAGGAGAGGGAACCATTTAAAAAAGCTTCCACTGCAATATCATTGGCGGCATTTAAAACTGCCGGATATGTCCCGCCATTTTGCATTGCCTCAAATGCCAGCCTCAGACACCTGAATGTTTCCAAATCCGGCTTCTCAAAAGAAAGAGTGGGGTAGTCAGAAAATGAAAACCTCCTGAAATTATTTTCCCTTCGCTCTTTTGGATAAAACAGTGCATATTGAATAGGAAGACGCATATCAGCAGGACCCATCTGGGCAATTATTGATCCGTCCACAAATTCTATAGCTGAATGGATGATACTTTGCGGATGAATAATAATTTCAATCCTTTCCATGGGTATACCAAATAAAAAGTGCGCCTCTATCGCCTCAAAACCTTTATTCATAAGTGTGGCACTATCAACGGTGATTTTTCTCCCCATTTTCCAGTTTGGATGGTTTAAGGTTTGCTCAACTGTTACTTTTTTGAGTTGATCAGCACTAAACCTGCGGAATGGACCGCCAGAACATGTTAAATAAATTTTGTTGACCTCATCTATTGAATGTCCACGCAAACACTGGAAAATTGCAGAGTGTTCAGAATCTATCGGCAGAATTTGTACGCCATTTTTGTCGACTTCATCAATAACAATACTGCCCGCTGCCACCAATACTTCTTTTGTTGCCAAAGCTATGGTTTTTCCAACCTTTATTGCTTCAAGGGTGGGTTTGATACCCGGTAACCCCGGAGTCGCTACAACAACTCTATCTACTAAAGGATGACGTGCGATTTTAATATTCCCCTCGTCACCGAAAATTACATCCAGATCGGGGAAAAATTTTCTCAGCATTTCTGCGTTTTTCTCCTCCTTAACACAAATAATCTCAGGTGAGAATGTTTTGATCTGTTGTATGAATAACTCAATATTAGACCCAGCAGAAAACCCCAGAGGGCATAGTAAATCACTATGCTGTTTTAAAACATCAAGTGTCTGTGTACCTATGGAACCGGTGGAACCTAAAACAGAGATCGCCTCTTTCATTTTAGTGCCTCAGCCCAGAATCGAACTGAGATAAGACGCTCTTCAGGCGCCCGCCTTGACCACGTTGGCAACTGAGGCAAATATCCTAACTATTCTACCCATAAATCGGGAAAATAGCAACAGATTTTCTTAATCCTTAACCAATATATACCCCAGTTTTTTCTGGTTTTCGATTTCAAAACCGCTGGATTTAAATAACGGATTTTTTCGTAACCGGTAAATCAGAGAGTCTAAGGCCCAATCAGTCGTTTCTGAAGGGTCGTCCCAAACCATGTTAAACAACGCCTCTTTTGGAACTAAAACTCCTGTATGCATTTTCAATACCCTAAATAATTTCGCTTCCTTGACAGGCAGTTTAAAAGGGGCATTTGATTTGACATAATCGGCCAGAAGTGGGGTAAACAATTCAAATTTGCCTCTTTGTGTTTTAACCATTCCAATATTTATCAGATATTCATCAACTTTACTCAGATCTTTCCCCGATGTAATTTTTCGAAGTTGTTTCCTTTGTCTGTAACTTAAGGATTCATACAGTTCCTTCAGTTGCAGCTTTGCAAAATGATCCTTTAGGGGATTTTCCTGTTCAGTCTTTGCCAAAATTTGATAAAGTTGCGAGTGCCCGCCTGAAAGCCTAATGATCTTTTTTAAAGCACCTTTACTGGCAGGCTTAGTTAAAATTTTAGCAGCAATCAGTATTTTCATATCCCTTTCGCAAAAGGGTTTGAGAAAAACATATTTATGAACCAGGTTTAAATTAGCTCCTGTTATAGCATCTTGAGCAATTTCATACAGAGGTTTTATAGACGTAAAAATCATAACTGTTTTATGCGGATCGACATTCCTAAGCGAGCGGAGGTCGGCAAAAAAATTACGATCAAACTCATTCTCTAGCTGGTCAAAACGGTTAAATATAATAACCACCTTCTCTTTTTTTAAGACCAATTGTTCCAGCATTTTTTTGCACTCTCCAACAATATCCGGATTATTCCTTTTTGGTTCACCACCGAGTTCTTTTAAAAGGGCGGTAAAAAAATCATTTTTAGTCAAATTTGGCAGTGAATACATATCCAAAAAAACAAAATGGGCAGGATAAATCATAGTGATATAGCGTAAAATATATGAAACACCAACACTGGTCATCGCTATGGTGGTAAACGACACGTTGGCATCCAAAAGTTTCCTGATTTTTTCGACTTGTTCCGAACAAAAATTTTGACCTAAGGAATCTTCTTTAAATTTATATTTTAAGTTACGCATAATTACGTCAGGATTATAACAGTTTTATATCAAGCAGTCAACTAATTTCAGGAGTATTGTTTAAAATATAACAATATCTTATGAAAGAGTTAATAGAAAAAGCGATTGGTTTACCGGATATTAAAAACATCGACAATAAAAGCTTACTTGATTGGATATTGGCTTTAAGGAAAACAGCCGATGATCTTGAGGAAATTTTGGATTTTCGCAGGAGCGGTATGGATCCATGCCCATTGGGTCCTAAAGGCCATAGATGTATCAGGGAATGGTACGGTTCCCTAACCTGAAAATAGTTTTTAATTTTATCATTTGGTTTATAATGTCACTAACCCGTAAATTAAAATCTTATGCTGCATGAAAATACTGAACTAACTATATATCTGATCAGGCATGGTGAGTCAGAGGCAAATCTTGAGTCCGGTATTTTTGGAAATAAATTATCCCCTTTGACAAAAAAGGGGCGTCAACAGGCGGTCAAACTTGGCAGGTCACTTAAAAAAGAAGGTGTTCGTTTTGACATGGTTTATAGTTCTCTGCTGCCCAGAAGCCTGCAAACCTGTCAGTTGGTAGTGGGAGAGCTGGATTACCCTTTTGACCGGGTAAAACAGATTCCAGCTCTGGAGGAGATTGACGCGGGTGTGTGGGAAAACAAAAAAAGGGATGATGTCCTAACACCTGAAATAGCTCTGCGTATGAATATGAAAGGGGCTTTGTTTGCACCAGAAAAAGGTGAATCATGGAGAATGGTCAAAAGACGGATCTCAAACTGGTTTGACGATGAGATACTTTATAATCCAGCCTATCTTACAAAACCTACTGCATTAGGGGTATTCTTACACGCAATTGCAGGTAAATTATTACTTCAGGACTTGATTAATTTTGATATAGGGTTTTTAAATAAACTGCATTTCGGAAATACAGGATACATTAAGCTTTTTTTGAATAAGGAAGGAATTTCCATCCACAAGTTTATCTCTCATCCCTAGAAAGTAAAGTTGACAAATTTAAAAAGCACCAGCAAAATAATTGCTGCTACAAATGATGTGGTGACTGGAAAATAAAGCCTGAACCCGAATTTATCAATCATCATATCCCAAGGGAACCTTTGTATCCTTGGCTCAAAATTAAATATTAGGGTCAGTGCCCCAAAAACAACTGCCAGAACATAGGCCCCTTTAAAAATCTCACCCATTATTTAAGATTTTAACAAATCCTGAGAGATAATTGCACCCGGCAGAGTAGTCATATCATTATCAATTTTAACCCCCGGGTAGATTATTGTATCGATCCCTAACTTAACGGAGTCTCCAATAACTGCTCCAAACTTATTCCTGCCTGTATCAATTAATTGTTTATTTGCAGAAGCAGAATACCTCGAATCTTGATTCGAGGATGAATGCTTCAAAAAGAAC
>CAZFVS010000103.1:0-3407 GCA_964522265.1 uncultured Gammaproteobacteria bacterium
TGCAGAAGCAGAATACCTCGAATCTTGATTCGAGGATGAATGCTTCAAAAAGAACTTGTCCCGCTTGCGGGATACCCCGCTGCAAGCAGCGGGGAGGGGTTCATTTATCTTGAGCATGATATTTTTCATATCATGCCTTAAATTGGCAATTTTAGCGCCCGCACCAAAGTTAACTGAATTTCCCACAACACTATCGCCTATGTAAGACAAATGCCTTAAGCTGACATCATTACCCATCACACTCCTGACAACCTCTGAACCGTTACCAACAAAACAATTATTTCCCAAGGAGGCAAAATCCTTCAGGTAACAGTTTGGCCCGATGACACAGTTTTCACCGATATAAAAATTCCCCTCAAGATATGCACCACTCTTGATAATTGAACCCTTGCCTAAAAAAATTCTACCTTTGATTCTTACGCCTTTTTCAATCCTGCCTAAAACATGGCTCTTTTTCATACCCAAAAGCAGTTTTTGAGTGGCTTCCAGAATTTGCCAAGGATAGCTGATTGAGACTGAACCTTCATCTTCTCTGACAACTTTGACCGGATGGTTCTTGGCGTATAAATTGATTAAATCGGTGATTTCCAGTTCATTCCGCTTTGAAGGTTTCACTTTTGAGAAGTATTTGAAAATTTCCTGTCCCACAAAATAGAAACCGGTATTGGCCAGGTTGCTTATAAATTTTTTGGGTTTTTCGATAATTTCCACCAACTTACCATTGTCTGATTTTATCGCACCCATACTGCTGCAATCTTCCTGATATTTTCCGACAATAAAATCCTTAGCAAAAGTGGTCCGGCTAAATAATTTTTTGGTGTAGATATCATCCCCATTAATAACTATCAGCTTGGGACCCTTAACCATGTCTTGAGCCAAAATTAAAGCTGCAGCATTACCATTTAGTTTTTTCTGGGTGGCATATTTTATGGGGATGCCTTTATAACCGGAGCCAAAATAATCCTTAATCTGATCCTCTAAGTGTCCTACAATCATGACTATTTCTGAAACAACTTTGAGTGCATTCTCCAAGTTCCATTCAATAATTGGCTTCCCGGCAATTTTAATAAGGGGTTTTGGGATGGTGTTGGTTAAAGGCAGAAGCCTGGTACCTTTTCCGGCAGCCAGAATAATCAGAGACGGTTTATTCATTTATTTTAAGTTACAGTTACACTTTTGGCGATATTACGGGGCTTATCAACATTATTCCCAAGTTCAACCGCCATATAATAAGCCAGCAGTTGCAGGGGGATAACGTTCATGATAGCTGAAACTTGCCCAAAGTTAGGCACTTTAATAAAAATATCATAATTTGGATCGGGTTTTGATGCTATTGCATAAATGTAAGCGCCTCTGGCCTTTACCTCATGGATGGCATTTAAAAGATCTGGTTTAACCATATCCTCAGATACAACAACCAAAACTGGTACGCCTTCTTCAATTAAAGTAATAACATAATGTTTTAAGTCTCCCGAAGGAAGCGCATGGGCATGCTTATAAGTCCCTTCAATCAGTTTGACCATCCCTTCCCTGATTATTTGGAAATTCTGGTATTTTCCCAGAAGAAAGATGTCTTTACTGCTTAGTAATTTTTTGGCAATTTTTTGAATCTCTTTTTGGTTCTGCTTATTTTTTAACCATCCGTCCATCTTGACAGCTAAAATCTTTAGTTTTGAAATTGCATCAGCATATTCACCTGTGAGGGTTTTAGAAAGTAAGTATCCCCAGGCAATAGGCGAGATAAAAGCCTTGGTCGACATAACACAGATCTCAGGACCAGAGTGCATCATAAACTTATAATCAGACATCCTGGTCATGGAAGACCCCGGCATATTTACCAGGGAAGCTATCTTCACACCTCTTAATTTTGCTTTTTCCAAAACCTGTAAAACATCCGCAGTCTCGCCTGATTGAGAAGGTGCAATCAGCAGATCATCTTTGGTAAAAAGCTGCAGATATTCAACACAATCAGCACCTATTAGTGCTGCTGCTTTTATTTTTCCAATTGAGCGGAGATAAAAAGCAATCTGGGCAGCGGCAATGCCGATTGTTCCTGAACCTATTGTATAAACATTTTTGGCAGCTCTCACAACTTTAGCAAAATTTTCCAAATTTTTTCTGTCCTGAGCAATTAACTGCTCCAAAGCATACGGGCTTTCATAAATTTCTTTAATCATAAAATGAGGAAAACCAAACTTATCAATCTTTTCAGCTTCAAATTCGATATCCTCAAAGTTTTTTTTAACCTCCTTACCGGAAACTAAATCATAAATTTTGATCTGTTTATCCTGGATATGCACCAGCTGCCCGTTGTCTATCACAATAATTTTTTTGGCAAAGGGGGCAAAAGAGAGGGTATCTGATGAAAGATAGATCTCACCGGTTTCAAAATTCTTACCGATAACCAATGGTGAACCATTCCTGGCAGCAATGATCTGCCCATCTTTTGAAATCAGAATAATGGTGTTACGACCTTTAAGTTGTTTGAAGGCACCCTGAACAGCTTTTTTTAAATCTTTGGTTTTTTTGAGTTGTTCCTCGGTTAATTTAACTATAACTTCTGTATCAGTTTCTGTTGCAAATTTACAGCCTTTTTTCAAAAGAGAGGATTTTAACTCCGTGTAGTTTTCAACAATACCGTTTTGGGCAAGTGCAAAAGATTTATCCGTAGAGAGGTGGGGATGGGCATTTTTTTTACTGACTCCTCCATGAGTTGCCCATCTGGTGTGTCCTATACCCACAGATGCCTTGGGCAGAATCTTTGCGCCGTTAAAATCACCAATAGAACCAACCTGTTTAAAGGTGTTAATACCATCTGCTTTAACGGCTATGCCCCAAGAATCATAGCCTCTATATTCAAGGCGCTTTAAACCAGCTCTCACCATTTCAGCAGCATCCTGATTACCTATGTAACCGAATATACCGCACATATTTTGATTTAGAAAAGATGGAAGAATCCCTAAATGAGGATTTGCTGTTATATTCTTCCTTTTCAGAAAAATATTTAGGTTGACAGCTGCAACCTGAGGGTCTCCGCAGATAATTTTCGAATGTCCGATGTAATATCGGACCCCTCTTCCTCGTATCCCTTCGATCCTTCGACAATCTCAGGACTCAGGGCCACACGCTATATCTTTAAATTCCACCTTTTTCAAAGAACAGATTTACCTTAACACAAGGTTATTAAAATGTCAAAAGAAAGGCGCCTCCTCCGTACAGTTTACTAGACGGATTTGGCGCCCATGCGCTAAAAAAAACTTGAACTACTACCCCTGTGCAGGAACAATTAGAAGCGCCATTGCTTCAATCTCCTGAACAGGTTTGCATACTATAACACAAAAAATGACGCAAGTCAAGTACTATGGGATGAGTGGACTCCAGAGGGTTCGAACCTCTGACCTCTTCAG
>CAZFVS010000103.1:3417-3830 GCA_964522265.1 uncultured Gammaproteobacteria bacterium
CTCTAACCAGCTGAGCTAGGAGTCCTTGGTGGGCGAGAGAGGAGTTGAACCTCCACACCATTTCTGGTACTACCACCTCAAGGTAGCGTGTATACCATTTCACCACTCGCCCAAATTTTGCAGGTGCCGAGGACGGAACTCAAATTGAACCTCTATCCATCGACAGGCTAAATTATACTATGTTTTTTGCTGATCGGAAACAAACAGAACTCTTGGTAATATTTCAGAGTTCTTGACACAGCGTCATCCCGAACTTGTTTCGGGATCTAATTTTGAAGCTAAATAGATGCTGAAACGAGTTCAGCATGACAACTTTGATATAGTTTTGTCAACAAGACTGAACTGTTACGAATTCTTAGCTTTACAGTTAAAACAACTAAATGATTATTTAAAAATGCAGCGGTTTTTGTATT
>CAZFVS010000104.1:0-3771 GCA_964522265.1 uncultured Gammaproteobacteria bacterium
AGTCCTGCAAACCAGCCAGTTTGCTATCCAGATCCTTAAAACCCGTTGACACACCCCGCAGCTTACCTGAAGATTTTTGAATCTCGTCCAATCTATCAAAACTCTCGGCTAGAGCATCTTTAAGTTGAATAAAGTCCTTCTTGATATGGGCCTGGGAGAGAGCAAAAATCGCCTGTTCGCAGGATTCTAAAACCTCGTTTACATCCCTTCCTTCGTCATAAGATGCATCAATAAATTTAGTGGAGTGTTTGATCAACGACCGCCTTAATGCATGTTCCTTGATGATCCTGGCATATGACTCCACATGAGCAGCAGTCGGAACCATATTGACCAGTTCAGTCAGATATGCTGATCCTCCCACCAAATCCAAAGCTCCCTTTTGCTTAAGTTTCTCAGTCACTGTAATCAGGTCAACAGGCTCTCTTTTATCAAAAAGTTCCAAAATAGCACTGTAGATCTGACCATGCTGTTCGGTTTTGTAAAAATGGTCCGGGTGCAATATTTCAACAATATTCACTATGGCATCCTTATCAATCAGAAGAGCACCCAAAAGGGACTGCTCTGCTTCAATGTTTTGCGGAGGGAGTTTGGTTAAAAGATTTGCTGAACTTGAAACATTAAAGTTAGTAATCTGTCCTACCATCGGAATGGAAGCCATTGTCGTGATTTTAAGACTTATTTAAAACAACAACCCGTGGCTCTTCGGGCAATTTGTCGCGGGTTATAGTCAGTTTAGACTGGGGCTCAAAAGCTTCAATACCCATATCCTTCAGAAACGGTTCAACCCCCCCCAGGTCAAATTTTAACCCGTCTAAACGGTAATGCATTGGTATAATAATTTTTGGTTCAAGCTGGGCAACAACTTCTTGGGCCTCTTTTGAACCTATCGTATAAACACCGCCTACCGGCACCATTAATATATCCGTTGAACCTACACTTTGCAGCTGTTCTTCGGTCAGCTTATGCCCGATGTCACCCAAATGCACCAGATTTAACCCATCCATACTGATGTTGTAAACTGTATTCTTGCCTCTTTCTTTTCCGACTGCCTTATCATGAAAAACCTCTACCCCGATTATGGCTACACCATAAGCTTCATAATCACCAGGACCGCTGATTTTTACCGGATTCCCAGAGACACCATTAAAATTATTATGGTCTTGATGGTTGTGTGTTGACAAGCAGATACCTGCTTCCAAATCTTTAGACAGCTTTAACCCGGTAAAATCTGGTTCAAAAGGATCAACAACAACAATGGTGTTTTTCCCTTTAATCTTAAAACAGGCCTGCCCATACCAGTAAATATCCATACTCTTTTCAGGGCTATCTTAGCATAAGTCTTGCTAAACCCACAAGATATATTTAATATAAGTTTGGGCATCATGCTATGAACAAGAAACTTTCTTTTAAGGCTTTCTTATTTTACCAAGCTGTTATTTTCACTTTTAGTTTAATCTTTTTGGGCGGAATGTATTACCTTTTAAACGACGGCCGCTTTCCCTGCTGCGAGAAAAAAGATCTCCTAACATCCCGTTGGGCTCTGCAGGGCCCATTAACCAAAGAGCCTTCCAGCTTCAATTTGGAGATTAATAATCCGGACGATAACACCGTCGTCTTTGAAGGCACTGTTTCGGTTTCCGGAAAAACCGCTCCGAAAGCCACAGTTATTATCTCTTCTGGTGCGCGCGACATAGGGCTTAATGCAGACAGCAAGGGTGAGTTTTCCAAAGTAATAGATCTATCATCCGGCCCAAATACACTTACTATCACTGCTTTCGATTCTTCAGGCAACAGTACAAACGAGACCAGATTTATTTATTATTCGGAAGAAAAACTATGAGAAAATTGATAATTTTCACTGTGATACTGCTTATGGTCTACTATTTATTACCCATTCCCTCCTATGCTCTAGAACCTGCTACCGCTTCAGCATCGCTTCTGGAAAAACTCAATATCTTAAAAAAAGAGATCGCTTCCAAAGCTGCCAGCCTGAAATTAGATATCAACAAAAAATTAACCAATAGATTTTTATCCGGAGAGATTTTATCCCTCAACGGTAATCAGATAACTTTATCCGGCCAGAAAAACAATGTAGTCTCTGTGAATGAATACACAACTTACCAAAACAGTACTGCTGATAAAAAAGGAGTCCGGAAAAACAAACTGGAATTAAAAGACCTCATAACCGGTGATTTTATCTTTGCTTTGGGAGATATTGATGACAAACAGATTTTAGTAGCCAGAAAAATAATCAAGACCGATCCTTTAAAAAGCGACAACGGATATGGCTCTGCTCCGGGTAAAAAAACAATCTGGGGAAGGGTTCAATCTGCGGCAAATTCAGTGATTATTTTAAAAACCAAGGATGGATCAGAGTTCAAAGCCTTAACAGGTCCGAAAACCACTTACAGTTCAGGTAAGGGGGAAATTTCTCCCGGCGATATCAACACCGGCAGTGTTTTAGTAGTGGTAGGGAAAACTTCAGGGGACTTTTTCCAAACAGGTTTTATTTATCAGATCTCTTCTCAATCCGCTGCTGTTAAAACAAAAAATTAGATACGCGGCAATTATAAGTATTCATCTTTTTTCTCAAGCTTTAACTTCTCAACTGCTTTTTTTACATCCTGGGTCCTATCCTTAGGACAGATTAAAACCGCATCCGCTGTATCAACAACAACCAGATTGTCTACCCCAACCATCACAATCAACCTACCGTTTACCTCCACCAGACTATTCGTAGTATTAACCCCAACAAAATTTCCTCTCCTCTCTAAAACAACGTTACCTGCCTCATCTTTTGGCAGAATATCATATACCACTTTCCAGTCTCCGATATCACTCCAGCCGAAGTCCCCTTCAACCATCGCCATATTATCAGCTTTTTCAGATATAGCGTAATCAATCGTGGTATTTTCAGCTTCATTATAAATCTGCCCCAAAACTTCTTTTTCCTCAGGGGTACCAATGGCTTGCAATAATTTATCAACCGCTATTTTAAACTGAGGGGCGTATTTTGCAAAGGCGGCAAAGATTGTTTTAGTTGACCAAGAATACATACCGGTATTCCAAAAATATTCTTTTGACTGAAGGTAACGAGCCGCAGTTTCCAAATCGGGTTTTTCCTTAAATTCCAAACTCTTAAAAACCGGCAGTTTTCCTTCATAATTCGGTATGCCTAACTTCATTCCGGCGTGGATATACCCTAACCCGGTATGAGCAAATGTTGGCCGCTCAACAATTGCTACGAGTAGTTCCTGATTTTGGGCTGCATTAAGTGAAGAAGATATGGCTTTTTGGAAACCTTCAACATTTGTAATCATCGGATCGGCCCATAAATTCATAATCACCGCATTTTCATCCCGTTTATGAACATAGGCCGCTGATACAGCCATTGCCATGGCAGTTCCTTTCGCAATAGGTTCACCAATCCAATTTTCTTGAGGGATCTGGGGAAGCTGCCTTTTTGCGCTTTCAAGATGGTCTTTGTTGGTTGTAATTAAAATCCGTTCATTTGGGATAATCGGAGATATCGCATCATAAACCGTTTGAATAAGAGTCCGGTTGCCAAAAAGCTTTAATAGATGTTTGGGAGATCTTTTTCGGGATTTCGGCCAAAGCCTGGTTCCTCCACCTCCAGCCAAAATCACAGCATAGTAATTTGCGGAAATATCCACAAAAGCTACATTACACTATAGATTGCATAAAAACAAGTTTTGTGACTTGGGTTCAAAGTGTAAGCGCAACGATTAAGAGTTTGATATACTCGACCGT
>CAZFVS010000105.1:0-3766 GCA_964522265.1 uncultured Gammaproteobacteria bacterium
GTTCAGCATTAGGAGAGGGTATTGACTGGATAATCCGAAATATAGTTTCTGTATCAGCTACGTCAGTTAGGTAATATTTTCCGTCTGATGATTGCATTTTCAGTCGGTGACATTTTGTCACCATCTCACTTCCTTCTTCCCGTAACCGCTGCGCTAATTTATTCCAGTATTTTCTTGCATCAATATTACCACTAAGCACTGCTACAATATCCACAACAGAAAAATACCATTTTTCTTTTTTATCATCCCAATGCCTTCTGATTTTCCTACCCTCAAAAATTGCAATCTTGATTGATTTTACCATGCAGGTATCTTGTACCAGCTTTTGTGCTGGCTTGCAACATTATCCCCTCCCAAAGTTTTAAAATTCATCATATTTAAAGAGGAGGTGTGAACCTAAAACACCCGACAGGTGATATTACTCGCCTTAAATCCCATTTTGTGGGAGTTCTTTTCCGGACTTATCATAAAGTTTGAATGTGTATTTGGTCAAAGTATCCATCCATTCAGAAGGGATGGTGGGACCGACAATGGCTGCACAATTTGGGGAGGGTCTGTTGCTAATACAGGCGACAGATGTGCCAGATAATACCCCATCCCAATATTTACTTCCGTTAACGTAAAGTTCGACCTTAATTGGCAGATAGTCTTTAATATAATTCTCGTTTTCTCCGACAACCCAGGTAGCACTCACGCTAATCTTGGCAGTATGGCCTGTGATAAAGTATCCGTCAGTGGAGCTCATGCTTGCACTAAATTTAGGATTTTGTTTGGTTTCAATAGCTTTTTTATCAGTATCAGGTGAGGCTGTAACAGTTTTATCTCCATCGCAAATTTTATCTTTACCACTGGCACCTTTTGTGGCTTGTGACTTTCCATCATTGCCATTTTTATCTTCATATCCGTCTATCCTTTTAGCATTGGCAGGAATTACCAGGTGAAACTTTCCGCCTTTTCCGGGGTTAACACTAACATTTCCCCCTCTTCCACCTTTACAACCACACTTTGTGCCACTTCCGCCACTGCCGGAAACTGCCGAAGCTTCCCCTCCATCTCCACCTATCATCGAGTCAACCCTAACTTTTTCTAACCCCAAAATATTACCCAACACCCTCAGGTCATCTTTGTTATCCCCGCCACCGCCTCCCCAGCTTTCAGCATACCCCCCTGGTTTTCCCGGACAACCGTCAGGTCCGTTTCCGGCAGTAGAGAGAGCGTCTCCGCCCTTTCCTCCTTTACCCGGATGGATGTTAAAATAATTAATAATCCGGATATCTTCTTTGGCAACTATTTTAAAATTACCTGGTTCACCGCCATCCGCAGCCTTAGAAAAAGCCTTTGGGTAGCAATTACCGGAAGTTTTAGCAGAACCACCATTACCGCCGTTGCCTAAATAAAGATCAAACTCATCAATAATTACCTTGTCTGCTTCAATAATTGCCCTCATGGCATCTTTGCCTTTTTTCTCATCAAGTGTCTCTTTTTGGGTTACATCAACATAACAATCTTCACTGTGGTCTTGACCATTTATGCCATCAGGAATTTTAATGGCAGCCTTACCAAATTTAATCGACCCACCTTTATTGCTAATCCTGACAATTCTGGCTCTGGGCTGGTAATTTGGCTCATTGGTTAAATCAAAACCCCCATCAATTTCCCATTCACTTTCCTCAGATGCATAAACTGTCCAAAGGTTGGGAAGATTTAAATTATTAAAGGTGGCCTTTTTAGAATTTTTACCAAACGGGCCAATCCTGACCCCATCTCCTGTGTCCTGATTGATCTCATCAAAGATTTTGGTAATGTCATCAAATTTGGCTGCTAAATCCTGCTCACTGTTTAATATTTGGATACTACCCGGGGTGATAATTTTGGCATTTTTGGTCAGGGTTAATTTTCCTGAAACTATCAAAATCACACCGGGCGGATATTTAGCTTCCGGGTTCTTGGAAGATAGGCATTTCAAATTATTATCAATTACCAAATCCCCTTCTACCACCATGTGAATTGGTCCATCTTGGCATTCAATTTCCCCTCTGACGTCAGCATTCCCTTTTACCCTGACAATAGCGCCATCCTCAAGAAACACTTTTTTATCTCTACTTATTACATAATCACCTGAGATTGTAATGTCGTCTTTAAAGTTTAAATTTCCGCTTTTGAACTGGGAGAAGATAACAAAACTTGCTATAAAAACAACCAAACCCAGTAAAATTAATTTGGGCATAGAGGATTACTCACCTTTTCCTAAGTCAGAAGGAAACTCAACCTCTATCTCCACTTTATCATCCAAACCTTTCCCTGAATTATCTTTATAAATAAGTTCCAAAACACCGGTCTGCGGTTGTACCGGTAACCCGAATTGGATCGCTTCGGCAAAACTGATTTTATCTGATTGCCCTTGTATTTTTACTGTCTTATCTTCCGTAACATAAGAACCGCTTTCCTTTTGTTTTAACTTGATCGTTAAAGTTCCATTATTTCCATAAATAAAACCTGATATGGTTAGCGGCGAGGTAATGTTTTCTCCTTTGGCAGGCTTTTGGACAATTACTACACCCTTAGGGCTACTTGAAGTACTTGATGATTGATCCGGTTGAGGAGTTGTTGTAACTTTTTTTTGCGGAGAAATTTGTTCTTTTGGCTGCTCTTTTGAAGTATTAGAAAAGGGGAGCTGATTTTGGCTTAAAAAATAACCTGCAACTATGGCAACTAAAATTACACCGATAACGAGAATAGAAGGTTGGGCAAAACCTCTTTGCATCTATTTAATAATACCATTATTTATTTCCTGGTTGTCAACTTTTTTCATTATTTTACATAGAACTCAATTTTTATAAATAAAGTATCTGCTCCAAAAAAGATGTCTATATATTCCACCGTCCCAAGTTCAGCATTCTCCCTTGTAAAGACCATGGGAAATCCCTGGTAGGAATAACCCGGGTTACCACTTTTCTCCTTAGATAAAGGTGAAATTTTTTTCCATGAAGAGTCAATTTTTGCAGTGAGCCGCTCATCCACTCTTTGTTCAAACTCCCTGCCATATTTAATATCATAAATGTGTTTTACGCCCAAAGAAGTATAAGCTTCCTCCTCATCATATTTATAATCTATGGCGCAACCTGACTGGTGGTCAAAGCGGGTATCTTTAGGAAACATTTGGCTGATCCAAACCATTGCTCCATTTCTTGAAGGGCCTTCTTTGGATCTGTATTTAAAAGGAGCTTCAGGCAGCTTTAAGACTTCTTTAGCACAGTATTTATACATCCAATCTTTATCTGTTTTATCTACTTGAGAGGTATTAACTTTAGGTTTTGAAGTTTCGATTGGTTTTACAGAGGTCTTATTAGAGCTAAATTTCGCCTGTCCAATAAAAAACCACAATCCCACAAGACAGAAGATAACAATAATTATTATCAAAAGCGGGCTTATTACACCCGATTGATTAATTTTATATTTGGGCATTAATTTAAGTATTATCCCAAAAATGTAAGAAGTCAATAAGTTTATAACTAAACTTAATTTGACAAATCACCTCAAGCATACAATACTAGAATTAGTGCATAAATCTGCCGGTGTAATTTCGCTGCCAATAATTATTATTTCTGTTATCGGTTTATTGCTGGCTTTAGTGGCATTGTCCAACTGGTCCAAACAATCTACTCAAGACAAAACTCCCCCTAAAGAGATAGTTGAGGATGCTAAAAAAGAAAGCGAGGAAGACAAAATCCCTTCCCAGGTTAAGTCATTTTTATCTGATGAGAAC
>CAZFVS010000106.1:0-300 GCA_964522265.1 uncultured Gammaproteobacteria bacterium
TCATAATTCATTGAGTAAAAGCCGGGAATTACTTGCTTATTAATTTTTTGAAAAGATTTTTGGGAAATTTGATATTCCGAAATTAAAAACCCTCTGAACCCGTTAGTGTCTCCACTGGTTCTGGGATCACCCGAACCGCCATTTTCGCACTCAGGACATGAGGTAAAGATATCCCCATCCTCAAACAGCTCAACATTCTTCAGAATAAAATCTGCTGTTTTTTGCGTATGGCCAGCCCTGTCAATTTCGTCATAGCCAAACCAGCCTTCCCAACCGGAAAAATTTCCTCTCAACCAAACT
>CAZFVS010000106.1:310-3711 GCA_964522265.1 uncultured Gammaproteobacteria bacterium
GCGGAGAGTTGCGTTAGAGAAGGGGACGAAGAAAGGATAAGATCCTAAAATAGTGAAATGTTTATGATGAGTATAAAAAAAAAAAAAAACACGTCCCGACTGTGATTGAGAAATACAAGTTCCTGGCTGCCGCAACCCATCTTTTAAGCATTGGGGTAAATTCTTCATCATATGGAGTTCCAATGGCTATATGGCTGGCGCCTGTTTGGGCAATATCTCCAACCTGCTTGCTGATAACTAAATCAAAATTTATATCGTTGATTTTTTCTCTGGATAAATCTCTTGAATATTTCACTGTATCAATTGACCTAAATTTCCAAACAGGCACCATGACAGTTTTTGGGCCGTTATCGGATAGGTTCTTGGTAAAAAATAATATTCCCAGCAGTATCAATAAAATCCCAATCACTATTTTTTTCATTTTTGTTTTCCCAAAACTGGTTTTGTAGTTAAATTCTCTATATATTGAGATTGAAGCTCATAAACATCAGCAAACGGATATTTTGCCACTAAATCATATTTTTCCAAATCATCTGTTTGACTGACTGATTTATAAACCATATCTTTATCATCGTAGGTACGCATAACAATCCATCTGGCCCAACGTTCTGGATCGGTGGTAGCATAATCCCAGTATGCTCCGGTTCCTTCATGGATGAATTTGCTCATTGGTAGTCCTGATGAGAAAATAATAGCGTCATGTGAAGCAACTGAAATTAATACAAAACCATCTTTATCCCTAGCATTCTGGTTTAGCCATCCGCTGACCTCAGTGACATTTTTCTGGCTTGATCCGACTCTGGCATCATCAATAGTGACAGCATCAAAGCTAGAAAACGCAAAGAAAGTGACAAATAAAATAAGCCCTATCAACACAAACCTTAGTGTTATTAGCCGATCGATTAAAAATCCGATAAAAACTGCAATCGAAGGAATCATCAAGGCTCCGTATCTGACATTAAACCAGGTGTCACCGGAGATTCCCTGAATAAATAAAACTGAATGGCCCAGATATAGAGCGATAATATTAAAAAGAAGCGGAGTCAAAAGGGCTATTGAGGCAATTTTGACGCTAAACTTAATCTTTTTATCAAACCATAAAATTCCGGCTCCCAAAAAACCCAAAATAGCATTGAAAGCTCCGGCGTTATAAAAAAGAGAATATAAGTAAGTTTGAATGGAGTATAAAATATTTCCCTTAGTCACTAAATTACCGGCCTGCTCAAGTTGTACCTGCTGGGCACGGGCAGAGTAAGGTCCGAATGCAAAATAAAGAGCATCTTTAAAAATCAGCTGGTTCCATAAAAACCACAGGAAAATTCCAAATCCTGCCAAGGTTGCAAATAATATTACCAACCCTTCTGCTTTTTTATATTTTTCCTTCAGATTCTGAGTTAAATTTTTCTTGGAGCTTTTAATCAAGATATTGAAAATAACAGCCGATGCGATAAATAAAAATAGAAACCATCCGTCATAACGGGTCAGGCTGGCCAGCATCACCCAAAAAGCAGATTTTATTAAATCAATCATTTTTTCTTCTTGTTCCCAAAGGATGAAGTTATAAATTGCAGCTGTAGTTGTGGCAATAAGCAAAAGTTCTGTCATGGCAGTTGACTGGAGGTAAAGAATATTCAAATTGGCTGCAAATATAAAAACAGCAGTAAGTCTTCCCCAGATACCTACTCCCAGCTGTTTTAGAATTAAATAAATAAAAATTCCTGTTGCCACAAAAGAGACCATTGAGGTTATTGCACCAGCAAGACCTGAATGCCATAAAAAATCATTCCAGACAAAGGGAATCATCAAAACATGGGGGAGAGGCAACCAAACGCTTCCAAGCTGAGCAATTCCGGGCTTTAATCCTTCAACCACCCTTCGCCCAATATCCAAGTGCGAACGGGCATCGTTGTACGAAAGCCCAAGACTGTTAAAGTAAAATAGGATGAAATAAATTACGGAAACAGCTGATAGTGCTATAAAGACAGCTGTTAAATATCTTTTTTTCAAAAAATTTAAAATATTATTTAAAATCTGTAAGTTAAATGATAGCTCTATGATTTGATCTTTAATTTTTAAATGATTCATGTCTGTTCCTTTCTGAAAGATATAAATAAGTTGTCATGGATAGCCCAGCAAAGATGATTAACACGACAAGTATTTGGTAATACTGAACTGTTGATACGTAATTTTTGGCCCATGTTTGGTAAACAAATGACTTAGAGTTGTTGCTAAGTAGAAAATCCCAATTTCTTTCAAAGGTGTACTTTTGTACCTTACCGGATAGTTTTTCTAAGTTTAAAACTTCAACCTGAGGAGGATTGGCGCTGGAAGTAATAGCTCCTAGGGTATTTACTGCCACAGAGTAGCCAAATACAATTAAAAAAATAGCTAAGAATAATATTTTTTTACGCCAGTAGGTAAGCAGCAAAGCAATTAAAATTGAAAGAATGGCATAACTTGGTATTAGGTATCTTGATCCAAAGGCCCATCCTCCCCAGGGATCTCCCCACATTGAGTACAACAGAATGTTTGCGCCAATGATTGCCATAAAAAGAGGTAGCATTTGAACTTTTTTTCTGTATGCTAAACCTGCACCAAGTATGCCTAATAGAATTACAGGTGTAAAGAATATTATTCCCCTGTCAGGACTAAAAAAATGTATGTAAAAACCATTAAGAATATTTCTGGTGTTAAAGAAATTGATTGCTTCTTTTTTCTTTTTCTGTAGGGATTGACCTGGTGTTGAAAATTGAGCCTCTAAATTTGTACTTGTTGTATTTTTCAAAGCAGTTACTTTAGCGGCCGGTAAAGTGCCGGAAAGCTGGAGTGGGTTTCCAAAAGACACCTGGTTAAACCAGAGGAAAAATAATATTGGTAAAATCATAGCAGAGGTAGTTAGTAGTTTAGTCAGACTTAGCTGAGCTTTTGGGGGTTTATTTTGATAGCTAACTACAATTTTTTTGCCGAAAGCATAAACACCAATTGGAAAAAGAAAAAAAAGATTAGGGTAATCTAACGGAATAGCTAAAGCACAGAGAAAAAATACCAAGAAGAGTGACCAAGCGCTCTTAAATCGCAACAGAATGTAAATACTGAGAAGTATTAAGAAAACAGAAAGGTGGTGCTGGTATAAATTCACTGCATATGAGAAGGCAGGAGTGGCAAAAAGAAAAACTAAACCAGCTAGAGTAGCAGCAAACGGGCTGGCGCCTAAACGGATGGCAATCAACCGAATGAGTAGTAGATTGATAATTGAAAAAACAGCAACTATGGCAAAAGTTCCTACTTGTGAAGCTCCAAAAAACTTTCCAATAACGTAACCGAGTATTGTGATAATAGACAGCAGAGGGGCGAAAAGGGAAACATATTTTCCCTTGGATATAGCAACATCCGGTCGGGCA
>CAZFVS010000107.1:0-3674 GCA_964522265.1 uncultured Gammaproteobacteria bacterium
ATTTAAAAACTACCCCGATAAAACACCCATTCTTCTTTTTTCTCTACTCATTGTAGCCTTCAGCGCCTTTTTGTCTAATTTTAAAATGGCACTTCTTACCTCTGTGATCATTTCATTGGAGGTATACTTTTTACTTACCAACGAGTATTTAGTGCTCATTATTCAACTTATTTTTTTTATATCTGTATCAGTTATAATTTCTTACTTAATAAAGTTAGCCAAAAAAAGTGATGAGATCAAGCGGTTACAAGAGCAGGAGCGATCTTATGCACTAGCATTTACAAAGTTGCTTGATGAACACAAATCAGCACTTTGGAACATTAAAGCCAGGGATGAATTCCTCTCCATAATCTCCCATGAACTAAAAACACCTCTTACTGTAATGCTTTTAAAGCTTTCTGATATGTTAAATAGCATCCGAAACGTCTCAATGGCAGATTTTTCAATCCAGCAATTAACAGCAGTCTTAGAAAACTCCCAGCAGCAGATAAAATGGATTAACTCTATGATTAGCGAGTTGCTTGATGTCTCTTTAATAACAACCGGTAGAATGAACCTAAATCTTACAAATACTGACCTGGTAAAAATAACAAGACAGGTAAAACAGAGTTTTTCTGAAATGTTAAAGAAGAAAAAATATAAAGTAACAGTTCATGCCCAAGCTGCTGTTAAGGGACAATGGGATAGAGTCAAAATCGAACAAGCAATTACTAACCTTTTTTCTAATGCAATAAAATATGGTGAGGGGAAACCGATTAATATTAAAATTACCCAGGATCGGTCTAGGGCAAAATTTACAATCAGTGATGAAGGTATAGGAATTTCTGCTGAAGATCAAAAAGTAATCTTTGATCTTTTCAAACGTGCATCCGGATCAGGTGAATATAAAAAGGGTCTGGGCATAGGGCTTTTCATCACCTCTCAAATAATTAAAGTACATGAGGGTACAATTAAAGTTTCAAGCACCTTAGGCAAAGGCACAACCTTTATTCTGGAACTCCCACTAAATGAATCTCCCGCGGACTGACACCCGTGTTATTTTCTTGCTCTCCGCTTCGCGGAGTCCGAGAGCGGTTGATTCTGAAACAATCGTTCTAACCAAAGTTTTTTGAGGGATACGATACATTTTATGTAGTAGTGTTGAGTTTTCTTCTATGACATTTTCATATACTTCAATAGTCTTTTTAATAGATTTATCCAAATTGAATTTTTCTTCGATTCTTTTTCTGCCTGCCTCTCCCATCTTTTTAGCAAGCGCCGGTCTTTTTAGCAGATAGATCAATTTTTGAGCTATCTGATCCGGATCAATTTTAAATTGAGCCGTACTCTCAGTCATCAGTCCACTTAATTTATCTTCCATAACTAGGGGTTTTTTGATAGTTTTGTTCCCAACGACTGGTAATCCTGCCGCCATTGCCTCCATAACAGCCATCCCTTTTCCTAATGCCGGATAACAAAAGACATCTGCAATGGCATGATACTTGCGGATATCATACTCACCAGGATAAATTAAGATCTTTTTTTGCAACCCTTCCTTTCTAACTATTTCCTTTAAAATCGGTAAAAAGAAATTTTCTTCGTCATCGCCTACAATTATCAGTTTGGCATCAGGTATTCTTTTAGCAACTTTACTAAATCCTAAAGCTAACTTGTCTATTCCTTTACCGCGCACTATCCTGCAAATACAAGCTACAATTTTCTCGTAACCGCTAAAACCTAACAGCTGCCTATTTTTAAGTCTTTCTTCGTCACTCACAGGTAAAATACTTACATCAACCCCATTCAAAATGGTAACTACCTTACTCTTTTTTATTCCGTATTTAACTAACTTTTTTGAGGTATAAGGGCCAATGGTTGCGATCTTATCAGCATTGGTATCTAACTCTCCGACAATATAAGGATAGTCAACAACATCATCGTACATATGATGCTCATGAGTAATCAAAGGTATATTTAATAATTTTCTTGGCAACTGGCTACAAATCATTGCGGTACGACATTGGGTATGAATAATTTGAGGTTTATATTTACGGGCTATATCTAAAATTTTCCACTCGGAAATTTCTTTAATTCTGACCTTTCTGTTTATCGGGGTATAAAAAACTTTAATTCCGGAAGAGATATAAGACTTCAGTGGACCTCCGCCAGTCACCAGAATAACATTAATACCTTTGTCTGCTAAAGAGTTAACTAAATTTAAGGTGTACTTTTCAGTCCCACCAAAAATCAAGTGTTTCAAAACTACCAAAACTGTCTTAACCATTTGATGGCCTCACTTTCTCGGAACGTGGTTTGATAAATAAAGCCTTAAACGCATTTCCGGGAATAGTCCAGTAAGGTGCGTCACCTGTAATCAACTGACGCATGATTCTTTTGACTGCGGGCGAAAGCGGTGTGTCATGCTGGACAAGGTAGGTAATAATTCTCCTGGCTATCCGTTGGTTCATCACCCATCCAAATACACTTAAGTAAAATTCCGAATAACTATTATCTTTTACATAATTACGGTTCATATATCGTCTATATGCTTCGAAGGATTTCGCACTATTTCCAAGACTAAGCAAAGTATCGCTGAGGTGTGAGGCACTGTCAAGCGCTGCAAAAATACCGTTTTTTCTGGGTCGTGTCGGGCCGGCATCACCGATATTAACCATTAGAATTTTATTTTCTTTGCTTTGCACCACCATTGACTTAGGGGATTGAACAGTAATGTTGCAGAGACAGGCGCAATGGGGACGAATCCCAACCATGTTTTGTCCCAGCAATTTAGTTACCTGTGGGTTTTGAAAAAACTCATCAAAAAACTTTGGTTCAACATTTTTTCGATTCATTAAAACAACCGAAAAATACTCCCTTTTAGGTACAATCGCCGCAAACCAAATAGAAGGTGTGGGGTCAGCAAAAATGTAAACCCCTTTTCCCAAGAGCTTTTCAACGTTTTCCTTGCCTAAAAAGTATTCACGAACGGAGGCTTTTTGGATAAATGGCATGTCAAGCGGAGTACAGTTTTTCGGATATGTGATTGCTTCCATAAGCTTGGGGTTATGCCCAAATGCCCCAATAGCTATATCTGCAACATATTGTTCATCCTTTTCCGTAACTATCTCAACATCCCGGCTTCGGATATTTATTTTAATTACTTTTGCTTGATGGTGAACAGCTCCTGCTCGTACTGCGTTTTCTAGAAGATAGGCGTCAAGGCTGCTTGTGTAACCGGTTTGGTTAATCGGGCCAAAACCCCGGTAGATTGTGGTACCTTCAATCTTCAATCCGGTTATTTCTCCTTCCGGAAGATAGACCACTGCTCGGTCGATCTGCGCCTGGATCACGTTTGGGGGAAGTTCAAGCCCTTTTGAGCTGAGAAGATTGAGCGAGTCTTTTTGCAACCAACCTGCACATCCGGTGCAGTGCTGTAGTTTGTTGGGCATGATATACGGCCTGGGTTCAAAAATATCGACCTTAACCCCTTTCCGCGCCAAAAGATAAGCGCAGAATGATCCCGCAGGACCACCGCCAATAACCGCAACTGTCTTCCCGTATCGGAAGGATTGTCCAATTTCTTTAGACATACAAATTTCATATTATAACAAAAAATACATACTCATAACCTCCGTAAGTAAAGAGTTTGGTGCAAAACTCCTGGTAGGTTGATTTGACAAGTTAAAAGGCAACTG
>CAZFVS010000108.1:0-1884 GCA_964522265.1 uncultured Gammaproteobacteria bacterium
ATATTTATTTTATTGAAATCAACAACCTGGGTTATTCCTAAAAGCTGTCTTCCGAACCTGGCCTCATCTCCGTCAATCATGGCATAAAGGTCGAAAGGCAGTGTGCTGAAAACTAAAGGATCATGATTTTGGTGGTATAATCTTTCAGCCAGTTCAGGTTTTGTTCCGATACCGTCTGCAGTAACCCAGAGAGGATAGTCAGACTTTATACCATACGAGTGATAGAAAGGAGTGTCAAAAAATACTTTGGGGTGAAAACGGGGATCGGGAAAATTATTCCTGGTCTGTTTTATCACATCGCCGAAAATGAGCGATGCATGGGCTTTTTCATCAACTGCAAGTTCAGTACGCATGGTGATTTTCCAATAATTTAATCCTTCTGTAGTTTTAAATCAACCCGGCAAAAAAATTAAGGGCTTGACAAATATTAGCACTCGTGGTATCTTACTGCCAATGGTTGGTTTAATAGATGAGCATAGCTCGCTTACAACTAGACAAAAGGATTTATTGAAGGCGATTGTTGAGCAGTACGTTAAAAATGGAGAACCGGTTGGATCTGAACTTATAGAAAAGCATGCCAACCTTGGGGTTTCCCCTGCTACCATCCGCAATGAGATGGTTAAACTGACTGAAGCGGGATTCTTGAAGCAGCCTCATACCAGCGCAGGTAGAGTGCCTACCACAATGGGTTATCGGGTTTACATTTCGGAGTTGATGAAGGAGAAAGAACTGCCTGTTTCTGCCGAAGTTTCGATTAAAGAGCATCTTTGGCAACAGCGCTTTAAAGAAGGCAGACTGCTTACTGAAGCAGTGAGGAGTTTAGCACATAGGCTGCAGGTATTGGCTCTGGCGGTAAACGAAGAGGGGGATATGTTTTACTCCGGAGCAGCCAATATTTTAGACTTTCCGGAGTTTGAAGATATCGATGCAGCCAGGTTTGTGCTTTCTCTTTTTGACGAACTGCTTACGTTGCAGCAGATTTTAGGTCAAGCTCATGGGTCGGATTCTATACATATCTTATTTGGTGAGGAGTTGGGTTATGAGGATTTAAAACCTACCAGTTTTGTATTTTGCAAGTTTGCAGCCAGGAATAAAAAAGAGGGTGTTGTAGGTGTGATTGGGCCGGCCAGGATGAATTTCCCGGTGGTCTTGCCTTATGTCAGGTATACCAGTAATTTGATAGAGCAGGCTTTAAGGTCATGGTGATAAAAGTATAAAGTATTATGTATTAAGTATTATGGGTAAACAACAAGAAAAAAACAAACAAAAAGAAGAGTTTGAGAAGCTGCAGCAGGATTTTGATAATTTGCAAAACCAGCTCAAAAGGGCAGTGGCTGATTATCAGAATCTGGAAAAGCGCGTGGCTGAGGGAAGGTCGGAGCTGACAAATTGGGCAACAACTGAACTTATTAAAAAGCTACTGGTGGTTTTGAACCATCTGGAGACAGCACTCATTGGAGCAAATGAAGAAGAAAAAGCTTCGGGGTGGTATAAGGGAATGGAGCTTGCTGTTAAACAGTTTCAGCAGGTTTTAAGAGAGGAAGGTTTGGAGGAGATTGAAATAGATATAGATTCCTCGACTTCGCTCGGGACAAGGTTTGACCCAAGCTTACATGAGGCAGTAGATACGCGTGAAGGAGAATATGATAAAATATTAGAGGTTGCAGAAAAGGGTTATAATTTAAATGGGAAAGTGTTAAGACCAGCTAAGGTGATTGTCGGTAGACAATCACCCTGAGCGAAGTCGAAAGATGGTAGTGGGGAGGAAGAGTTTGTAGTAAGTATTATGTATCAGGTATTAAGGGAAGAAAGGAATATAAATAGCGTCATTGCGAGGAGTGAAGCGACGTGGCAATCTCTAAAATGTCATCCCGGACTTGATCC
>CAZFVS010000108.1:1894-3664 GCA_964522265.1 uncultured Gammaproteobacteria bacterium
TTCGCGGGAATGACAATTAAGAAAGGAGAATAAAGATGAAATGTCCAAATGATCAGAGTGAAATGGAGAGAGGTTTTTTAAGTTCCCATGGTTCTAGATGGGTGGAAAAGATAAACCCAATAATGGTTGGTTTGGTACAGATAGGTCTGGGGGATTTAGTTAATGCAATGAAATGTCCTGAGTGCGGCAAGGTTGAACTTTATACAGAAACAGAAAAGGAGGAAAAATAAGTGTCATCCTGAACTTATTTCAGGATCTTCCGAGTTTGGAAGATTCCGAAACAAGTTCGGAATGATAATAAACAAATAATATGTCAAAGATAATTGGTATAGATTTAGGTACAACAAATAGCGCGGTGGCGGTGATGGAGGGCGGGAAGCCCAAAGTCATCCATTCTGCGGAGGGGGAGAATATCATCCCTTCTGTTGTTAACCCTATCAAAAGTATAGTTGGCCGGGTTGCTAAACGCCAGGCTGTAGTTAATCCCAAGGAGACTATTTTTTCTGTAAAAAGGTTGATGGGAAGAAAATTTGCTGATCCAGAGATAAAAAGAGATATGGAGTGGCTTCCATACACTATTAAATCCGGTAAAAATGGTATGGCTGTTGTTGAGGTAGAAGGACATGAATATACTCCCCAGGAGATTTCAGCGATGATTTTAGGAAAGATCAAAGCTGATGCCGAAAGTTATTTAGGTGAAAAAGTTACAGATGCTGTCATTACAGTGCCTGCATATTTTGATGATGCCCAACGTCAAGCGACCAAGCAAGCTGGAGAGATTGCCGGGCTGGAAGTTAAAAGAATTATTAATGAGCCAACTGCAGCAGCGCTAGCTTATGGGTTGGATAAGCAGAATAGCCATACGATTGCAGTTTATGACTTGGGTGGTGGCACTTTTGATATCTCCATTTTGGAGCTTGGTGAAGGTGTGTTTGAGGTCAAATCAACTAACGGTGATACTCATTTGGGCGGTGATGATTTTGACCAAAAGATTATAGACTTTTTAGCGGATGATTTTAAGAAAAAAGAGGGAATAGACTTGAAAGGCGATAAACAGGCTCTGCAAAGGATCAGGGATGCAGCTGAAAAGGCCAAGATTGAGCTTTCCTCATCTCAAGAAACTGATATATCCATTCCTTTTGTCACAGCTTCAGATTCAGGGCCGAAGCATTTAGATATGAAGATGACCCGGGCAAAGCTTGAATCTTTGGTCCAGGAGTTAATTGATAAATCATTTGAGGCAGTCAGAAGCGCGCTTAAAGATGCAAAAATAGAGTCAGGCAAAGTTGATGAGGTGGTGTTGGTAGGAGGAATGACCAGGATGCCGGCGGTGCAAAAAGCTGTCCAGGACTTTTTTGGCAAAGAGCCCCACAAGGGCATCAACCCGGATGAGGTGGTGGCAATCGGCGCTGCCATCCAGGGAGGAGTGTTGGGTGGTGAAGTTAAGGATGTTTTGCTTTTAGATGTGACACCCTTGACTTTGGGTATAGAAACTTTGGGTAGTGTTTCTACTCCTCTGATCAACAGGAATACCACGATCCCTACTTCTAAATCTGAAATTTTTTCTACAGCTGCAGATAACCAAACCTCAGTTGAGATTAATGTCTTGCAGGGTGAAAGACAAATGGCAGCTGATAACAAATCTTTGGGTAGGTTTATTTTAGACGGAATCCCGCCTGCGCCCCGGGGAGTGCCCCAGGTTGAGGTGGCTTTTGATATTGACGCCAATGGAATCTTGAATGTTTCGGCCAAAGATAAGGCTACTGGAAA
>CAZFVS010000109.1:0-2468 GCA_964522265.1 uncultured Gammaproteobacteria bacterium
CCAGGAGTCTCCCTCGGCTAAGCTCGGGACAAGAGAGCCCACCTGGAAGGTGGCCCGCTTCGCCGAAGCTTCAGCGAGGCGAGCCGTATGGACTCCTTCCAGGTGAGTGTTGGCAAGAACTGAATAGTTACCTTTGTTTAGGGTGAGATGAGAGGGTAATTGTCAAACTTGACATCACGTTGTTTAATCCTGGGTATTATTCTATCAATTAGGCCATATTCCAGCGCTTCCTGGGCGTTCATCTCCTTGTCTGCCTTAGTATCTGCTAGGATTCTCTCAAGAGGCTGATTTGTAAATTCTGCCAGAAGAGACAGAAACTTTGTATTTAACCTGTCGTAACTGTCTGTTAGTTCTTTTAGTTTAGAGAGAGGTCCGCTGAACGTAAATTTGAGTTGGATTCCATGAATCATAAACCGGCAGTTTTTCCAACCTGAACGGTCATCACCTGCTGCAACCAGAAGCGCTGCTCCGCTCATGCATCTTGCTTCAGCAATTGTATAAATTGGGTTTTTTATATTCCTGAAATATTCCGCCAAATAAATTACCTCCCATACTAATCCTCCGGGAGAATTTATTTTGAGTGTAATATCTTCACTAGGTGTCTTAATATTTATTTTTTCGATTATATTCCTGAGTGTACTAATTGAATCTTGGGTGATCCGTTCATTAAACCATATCTCATGCCCCCGCTTTTTATCGGTTTGGTCTTTCTTGGGTATATAGAGTATTCTTTCCAATTCTTTATCCATACTGTAATATTAGTTTCTTAATATATTCGGTATTTGGAATAACAGCATCAAGGTATATTTTATCCGCAGGCGGGGCGGGTACATCTTTCGAGCCAATAAGCAACGGGCTGGGAACGTCACCCATATGTTTTTTGGAGATATCCTCAAACTCTTTATCCCCAAGCTTGGATCTTATATAGTTGCCAAAGCTTCTGCCTTTTGGTTCCTGCGAAGCTATAATGATTTTCCCGCTGCCTTTTTTGAGAAATGTATGGAGATCTTCAGTCGGAAAAGGACGCAGGGAAACCAAGTCCAGGAGTCCAATATTGGTTTTGCCGGACTGCTCAATCGCATCCAAAATTGTATTGACCATTGGTCCATACGATATAAACTGCAGATTATCTCCTTCCCTGACAATACGTGCTTTTCCTGGAGTCCACAGTCCTGTTCCCAGCTCAAATTCTTCTCTCTTACCTAAAATTCTGGTTTTGTCAACCATAAAGATATAAGGATTATTTTCATAAAGCAGGCAGTACCTCAGTAATTTATAAGTGGTTTCAGGATTGCAAGTATAAAAAACATCAACGCTCTCGGGTGTCTGGTAAGCTGCGGATGCCAGCTCATGGGAATGCATGAAACCACCTCCGGCTGATGCACCGGATAAAAGCAGCATCCCAAAAGTTCTGGTGATCTGGCCTGATGTGGCATATAAGACGCTGTCAAAAACATGGAAGGAAGGCCAGGCCTCAATTCCATAGTCGACGTATTGGGGGTCATAGAGGATCCGGTAGGCGTTTTTTAAGGATTTTTCATCGGTCAGTGTGGTTGCCATTCCCTGCAGGTAATCAGAAACAGCCAGTTCATCAATCTCAGTGTTGTGAAGTCTCCCCGGAAATCTAGCAAATTTTTCAAACAGGCCTTCCTCTTGTCTAAAATACCCACCTGTATGAATAATATGTTTTTCTTTTTCTCCCGGTTCTTGGTGAACAGACAAACCCTTATATACATCCGTACCCCTTAGTAGTATATTCGGATTTTCATCCATTGCTTCTGAGATAGCTTTTCTGATTGCTTGAGAAACGTTTAGTTTCAGAATTTCATCTGAATAAGCTTTTATCATAATTTCAGGAGTTTCCAACCTGCAATGTTTCAAGGCATTCTCAGGTTTTGGCCGGTCCCTTTTAAAAACCTGGTCTAAGACACCCTCAAACTCTTTTTCTGCTTCATTCTGCCAGTTTTGGATATCGGAAGGTGTGATATAACCTTTTTTGATCCAAAGGTTGTTTACAACTTCAACAGGGTCTACAACTTCATCAATAAGCTGAGTCATCTGCAAGTATACCTCATCTTTTAATTTTGTTTCCCGGACAAATTTTTGTAAACGTTCTTTAAGTAAAATCTGGTTATCTGTTTGAGATGGTTTAACCAGTACATTGTCCAGAAATTTTGCAACAGCCTCATTAGATGTGTAGGGTTCCAACAGTTTTTTTGCCTGCTGGATAAACTCTGCAGTCAGATGGTCTCCGTGGGCGCTGGAGTGAGGCAGAAGCCTGGATGTCATCGCCTCAACAATGGTTGGTCCTGCATCCAGAAGAGCCCTTTGCGCTGCAAACCTGATTGCCAGATACAAACCCTCAGGATCATCCTTTTCAATCCTGATTCCTGGAACTCCAGCGCCATGGCCATCTTTCCAAAGCTCTGGGTCTGTTACTACTTCTGTTATGTTAACACCAATTGCTA
>CAZFVS010000109.1:2478-3642 GCA_964522265.1 uncultured Gammaproteobacteria bacterium
TGCTACACCACTGTTTTGTACTAAATTTATAACAGGGCATCTATTGTTTATCTGCAATTTTAAGGCCTCCATAAGCTTGGAGTCAGCACCATCTCCCAAACTGATCATTACAGCAGCCTTGGTATTTTCAAGTTGTAAATCCCGGTAGGCGTTTGCCCTTTCAGGTTTATCGTAAACAAGCCCCTGTTTTTTAATGGTATGCAGTCTGAGCCCGTCAGCATAACCTGAGGCTGCTAGGATATGCCTGCCCACATTGGCTACTCCATGGAAAACGCTAAGCACATTCTCATGATTTATTTTCATCTTAAGGCAGATGTTTAATCCTTCACCCGAAGGTACACCTTGAATCCTGCAGAGTTCAGAAACAGCTTCATCAAAGGTCATAAAATTACCCTTTGGATCGTCAAGGGGGTCTAAACGCATTGTCTCCATATGGGACCTGTAATAGGGGGCAACAACCTGCTGGGCGTTAAACTCATCGCATGTATCAACTAGAGCCTGTTGGGTAATAACCTGGGCTGCTTCAGCGCCTCTTGTTCCGAGATAAATTACGGTTCCCCGCCCCTCATTTTGTGCGTCTTTGCCTGCTTTTTCGAGCAGAATATCTGCTTCTCTTGCATAATTTATTTTTTTTGCCAGCTGCCCGTAGGTAAAAAGCGCTTCTTCGTTACCCCAAAGTCTTTCAATGGTTAAAAATGTGCAGTAGGCATGCAGAGCTGCTTCAGTTTGTTCCATATCCCATCTCTCACTGGCGCTTTTTTGGGCGATATCCTCTAAAATTTCCGGGGTGAGTTTGCAGTAAAACGCATCTTTTAGTTCCTGGGGGGTATTTTTATCTTTATATATAGCTGTTGCAACCTTTAAAAAACCCCCAACTCTTTTGGGGGTTTGTTCCTTTGCAGAAAAAATTTCATTAGATAAAACATTAATCAGCTCAATTTTTTGGTGAATTTTGACAGAGGAGCTTTCTAAGGATCCCAAAATAAGCGGGTCATCAGCACCCGATTCAAAATCTAAATTTTTTAGTATTGTCAGTTCGGACTCCATTCAAAAAGCCCTAACAAATTGAGATTGTACAACTTCTACAACAGAATGCAAGAGATGAATGAACTGACATTACCCCAGTTTGTATTTAAATAGCTAAAATTGTATTCTTTTAGTCCG
>CAZFVS010000110.1:0-3608 GCA_964522265.1 uncultured Gammaproteobacteria bacterium
TTTTGCGTAATACATGATACTTAATACTTGATACTAATTCCCTGGTTATAAAATATATGAGGATTGTATTAACAACGTGGATAATTATCGCATCTAAATGGTATCCCCAAGGATCAATTTTCCAGAGTTGATAAACCAGAGTAAAAAAAAGTGCACGCAATGGCCTGTATCCTCCTTCTTCATGTCCTTTGGGAACAGATTCCACTGTAAACATCCTGGGAATATTGCTAAAATCTTTGGATAACTGCCAATCCAGAATAAATTTTTCATCATCACCTATAAATTTATTTTGGAAGATATTAGAGTAAGCCAGAATGGTTAAAAGTATTATTAAAAATAGTTGCAACTTGACAGAAGCTAATTGTTTAAACATTGGAAGAATAAATCTTTAGCTCTGAGATTAACTTATTTTATACTCCAGCACAAGAGAATCAGTAATCTGACGCACTTTTTTAAAATTTAATGCTTTATAAAATTTGATCGCTTTTTTATTATTTAAATAGGTATCTACATAAATTATTTGATTTTTTTCCCCTTGAAAAATTTTTTCCACTAATTTTCTACTTATCCCTTGTCTTTGAAATTTTTTATCTACAAACAATATCACTATATAAAGGTAGGATTTTTGCAAGTGGTCTGTGATTTGAATCTCAAACCTTAATCTATTGAAAATTTCAGATATTTTAATTCTTCCAAGGATTATAGATAGGAAAATCGCAATAAAAATTTGTATTGAAAAAACTTTAACTTTTTTTAAATTGGTGGTTGTGGTAATGACTCCAATAATTTTATTTTTATTCAGGGCTACAAAACAGTTATTAAATTTTGGGTTAACAAGAAACAATCTATAAAACTTAATTAAATAAACCCTGCCAATTTTAGATCCAGGACTGTCTAAATTTGCTTGGTGTAGTTTTGCAACTGCTTCTATATCATTAATATCTAATTTTCTGATTTCCATGGGATTTTATGAAAAATGTGCTTCTCGGCCAAAAGCTGTAAGGTTAATTGAAGGTATTTAGAACCTCTTTTGATAAGTTGCCATAAGCTACTGCCTGTTTTTGACTGACCTGCCCTACGAGGTAATTGATAATATGGAATTTCTGTGATTATAAAATTATTAGCGTAAGCTTTATAAATTAAATCTATAAAATATTCACCGTAATCCCCTCTCAGTACAACTTTTTTAAAAACCCGGGATTTAACAGCAATAAAACCGCTGGTATAATCCCCAAATTTCCTGCCAAGTAAAAACTGGATCGTGTAATTCATCAGCCTGCTCAGTATTATCGCTGCCCATGAATCATTGCTTCCTCCTTCAGGTACCACAAACCCTCCGCCTTTGATAAACCTTGAGGCAACAGCTATATCATATCCCTCATTAATTTTTTTAAGCAGTTTGTTTATCACACCCGGGGGGTGTGAGAAGTCACAATCCATCCAAACAACTACATCCCCCTTAGCTTTTTTAATTCCATCCTTAAGGCTGTTTGTTAAACCATGGTTTTTCAACCTTCTCAAAACATTAATATATTTTTTATTGCTTTTTTTCTGGTAATTCAGCACCTTGTTGGCACTTCCATCCGGAGAGTTATCATCAACCACCCAAAATTCCTTCTTGTATTTCACTACCCTATCTATCTCTTTTATTAAAAGAATAATATTTTCAGCCTCATTATAGGTAGGAAGAACAACGGATATTAATTTAGTCATCACATCAATACAAGTTTTTTATAGAAACTGCTACCTTTCTAATCTGTTCTTTGGTAATCGCTAGCCCCGAAGGCAAATAAAAACCTCTTTTGGACAAATCATCACTGATTGGATATTCTTCACCTTCAAATACCATGCTTCTTAAAACCGGTTGTTTGTGAAGCGGATAAAAAAATGGTCTTGTTTCCACACCCAATTTCTTTAACTTTTCTCTTAAGTTTTGACTTTTGACTTTTGACTTTTGACTTATTTTTACAGCGTACATCCAAAAAGTGGATTTTGCCCATGGCATCTCAATTGGTAATTCCAACCATTCCACTCCCTTCAAATGCTTTTTGTATTGATCCACCATCCATCTTTTTATTTTTATATAACTTTCTATCTCCTCAAGTTGGGCCAAACCAAGCGCTGCCTGAAGGTTTGTTATGCGGTAGTTAAAACCAATCTCTTTGTGAAAAAACCGTTTGTTTTTCAAATGGGCGAGGTCCTTTAAGGATTTAAGTTTTTCATAAATTTTTTTGCTGTTTGTCACCACCATTCCTCCTTCTCCGCAAGTTACCAGCTTATTTGCATAAAAACTAAAACAGCCTACATCTCCTATCCCCCCAACTTTTTCCCATTCTGTCTTGTCATCCCGTACTTGATACGGGATCCATTTTTTGTTCTGGATTCCCGCTTGCGCGGGAATGACGGGTAGAGAGTACTCAGCTCCATGGGCTTCTGCAGCATCTTCTATGACAAATAGCTTGTATTTTTTAGCAAGTTTCATGATTAAACGCATTTCAGCAGGATGACCATAAAGGTGCACCACCATTATTACTTTTGTTTTTTTGGTGATTTTATCTTCTATCTTTCCAGGATCAATATTTCCTGTCACAGGGTCAACATCAACCAAGACAGGGGTAGCACCTGTATAAATTACTGACAAGGCGCAGGAGATGATAGTAAGGTCTGGAATAATAACTTCATCCCCCTTACCAATACCCAAAGAAGCAAGACTTAGGTGAAGAGCAGCTGTACCACTGGTTGTAGTGACGGCAAATTTTGTACCTAAATATTTTGCAAACTCGCTCTCAAATCTTTCTATATACTCCCCTGCGGAAGAAACCCATCCGCTTTTGATACAATCCAAAACATACCTGCGGGCGTTTCTTGAAATTTTGGGTTCATTCACCGGAATCATTTTTAACTTTTTACGTCTTTCAAGTATATCTTCGCATGTTCTGTACCAGGATAAGGCCCTTGTTTAACCTGGAAAATCTTTGAATCTTCAAGGATATTAACACTATGACCAATTTCCATAATCAGTACACTGTCTTCTTTGGCAAGGATTTTGCTACAGATCGCTTGCCCTTTTTTAGTGTAAAGTTTGATCCTTATATTACAGCTTTGAACATAAAGTATCTCCTGGATTGTTGATATGATCAGCGGTTTTTCTATTTTATGGATATGAGGTGCCAGCTTAACCCCTTTTTTGCGGTTATGGAAACCCACCTGAAATGGATTGAATTCATCCGTAAAAAATTTTACACCATCAACTTTAACGGAACTACGAAAGATTATAGCTATCAGCTTTTCACCCAGATATATTTTCTCAACACTTTTCATGTTAAGTTAATCTAAAACCATAAATGATAAATGTCAATCCGAAAAAGTTGATTTTCTTAAAATATTTTTGGGTAATCTTTGGCCCATAGAATGCTCAAATTGGAGGACTGCAGCTTCCGTGATTGGGGGCAGGTTTAAAGTATTCCTTGTCACAACTTCTGCCCCATCACGAAGCTCCACCAATCTTTCCGAACTCAAATCTTTTGTCCAGACATATGAGGTATAATCCCCAGGCACACCTTTATAATATTCAGCTTCAACAGTATAGTCAATCGCCCTGCTCCAAA
>CAZFVS010000111.1:0-408 GCA_964522265.1 uncultured Gammaproteobacteria bacterium
AACCCTTCACAGCAGGTAACTGTCCCTGCCCAGTGGTACTAAAAGTCCCTAATGATGCACTGTTTTGGCTCTCTGGTGCATTGATATAGTTATGGTAGAGCTCAATATTGCCTATCCCCCCTGCATTTACCTGGTTAATTATGACTTTGGCATTTGAGATATACCCTGTCCCGCCATCTGATTTAAACCTCATTTCATACTCATCCCCGCCGGTCCAGTTGGTTGTTAAGGCTGATGCGCCTCTCACTCTAGCCCAGGTGTCTGAAGCTGTGGAGATTGATGAGTTTGTCACAACAGAGTTAGTAGTGCGGTCATACAGTTCTGCATAGACAGTGTTGTCTGTGGTGGAGGAATTGGTATAGTTTACAGAAACTCCTATGTAATCAAAGCTAAGACCTGTAGCTGTTC
>CAZFVS010000111.1:418-882 GCA_964522265.1 uncultured Gammaproteobacteria bacterium
ACATCTGCTGCGGAAAGTGAGGTATCACCCCAAAGGTCTGCAGTAGAACCGATATCAGTAGTGTTATCGGCAGTTCTTGGTAAGGCCAAACCTGATTTTTCTGTACCTGCAATAGTAGAACCGTCCGTAGTCAACGCCATTCTATACTGTTCGTTGGTGCCTGCAGTAGATACAGCCTGCCCCTCCCTGGTAACAGTGACTCCGTTAATACTGGTCGTCCCTGTAGTGGGTATGGTAAAACCAAAATTGGTAAGACTCAAATATGCCTGGTTGTTAGAATTGAAGGTAGACCTGGTATTATCAGAAACAGTGGTTGCAGCGGTGTTGCTCCAGCCTGCTGCTGATGTATTAAAGGTTCCTGCGGTATTTGCTCCGACACTTGCAGTCGTACTGTTTGCAGTACTGTCACTTTTTAAGGTCGCCTCAAAATAGGCATTTAAAGTGCCGTCATATTTGGTGGAGTC
>CAZFVS010000111.1:892-1866 GCA_964522265.1 uncultured Gammaproteobacteria bacterium
ATAGTGTTTAAGGCGGTGGTCTCATTGCTGCCCCCCTAATTCTGGGTTTCAGTATTGGTAAGGGTTGAGTCTGAGGATTGGATAACTATAATCCTGGCAGCAATAATTGAGGCTGTGCCTGAAGATATGGTACCACTGCCGGGAGAGGACCTTAATCTCACTGTATAATCAGTGCCTGTGGTAAGGGTGATAGGGGCACTTCTGACCCTGGTATAGGTAGCGCCTGTGGCTGTGACAGAGGAGTTTGCCACATAAACACCTGTGGAATCATAAAGTGAGGCTGTGGTGGTGGAGGAGTTGGAGTTTTTAATAACTGCCTCAAAATAAGTGGTGGGTGAGGTATAAGAGGCTGCGGTGTAGCGCACCAGACCTAATGAGTTATCAGTTGGGGAATCTGTAATATTTTGGGTTGAGTACTCCTGATCTGTAATATTGATCTGCTGTTCAATGGTGGGGTCTATGGGCAGGGGTGCGCCGGCTGCCAGTTTCCTGGAGATAGGTCCTCCTTCTTTTGCTTTAATACTCATATGCCTCAGGTCAACAGTGTAAGCATCAAACAGGGCCAGCTGGTTGATCATGATAAAAACTATGACCAGTGAGCCCAGGATGAGTTTACCAACCAGCCTGTTTTGCCCAGAGGCAGGAGGAGTAATTGATCTGAAGGTGTTAAAGGAGGAGGAGAGGGCCAGGTGAGGGGTTTTTTCAGAACTACTCAGAAAGACTCTGTGTATCAGTTTAATCAGATAATCTGATATGCCGGAATTCCGGAATACTGAGTAGTTCTGAGTTATTCTGAACAGTTTTCTCAGCAGCTTGTAGATCGCTTTTGATATAGTCAGGATAACCACATTTGGTCTGGTTTGATATATTCTTCCCATGTCATCCCCGCGAAAGCGGGGATCCATTCCCTGGATTCCTGCATCCGCAGGAATGACAGAAGAGGACATGGCAGCAAACTCTTTAAGCTGCTCTGC
>CAZFVS010000111.1:1876-3566 GCA_964522265.1 uncultured Gammaproteobacteria bacterium
ACATCCTGACAATATTGCCAATTGCCGGGGCTTCCTTACCCCCCTCTTTAGCAAATGTTTTTCCAAATATCCCAAACACAAACTTATACAATTTGCCCGGGGTAAAGACATCAGTAATCTTGCCTGTTTTGGGTGTCCTAAACCAGGGCCCTTCCTCTTTTTCCAGGAAACCTTTGATAGCAGCATATCCCTGGAAAGGGGCTACTATATATGAGAGGGCCATAAAAGCAGGCAGGCCTAAGTAGTCTTTCTCGTTCGAATCTTCCAGGAACAACCCCACCAAATTCATCATGGGCAGGGCAAACAGGTTGGTGAGTACCAGGGACCAACCCCAGGTTGAGGTCCAGAAAGGCAGTCTCACTTTGAATACCACCTCTGCTAAAAACCAGGCAAGGGTGCCAAAGATGAAGAATGCTGCCTGAAGATAATATGGGGCAAGATAGATAACCTCAAATTTTTCTGCTAAGGTGAGGGGGGAAGAAACCCAGGTTCTGCCATCACTACGGATCCTCCCTTCGTCATTACGAGGACTCCGATTTCCATCGGCGGACGACGCAATCTGATTCTCTGTCAGCGATTGCGTCCCTCGTACCTCGCTCGCAAGGACGTTGATGTTTCCTCTTACCCCTCTCTCTTCCCACTTCCCAAAAAGCAATGGTATCAGCATCTTTTTGATGTTGTGGGAGTGGCCTTCTGCCCATCTCATCCTCTGTCTGATTAATCTTTTGATGGTGGAGACTGCCTCAGCCGGGGCCTGAATGTATGGGGTAAACACTACCTTGTAGCCTTTTTCATAAAGCCTTAGGGTTAACTGGAAGTCTTCAGTAATGGATGTACCCCAACCCATCTCCTTTAACACATCAGCCCTAATCATGTAGACAGAGCCTGCTATCTGTTTCAACCCTGAGTATAGTTCCTCACCTGATCTTTCAATAACATACGACCCTGAATATTCAGTCCGTACGCCTCTGGTGATCCAGTTTTCACTTTTGTTTAGCACATGCCATTGATATCCTTGTACAGCAGCGACATTTGTCCGGAATGACTCAGAAGGACTCGGATTACCGGATAGTTCAGAATTCCAGTTTTTCAGATTATGCGGATTTGTCTGGCTATCTGATTCTCTGATATTCTGGCTCTCTGAGTTATTCTGAGTTGTTCTGAAACTCAAGCTCCCAGCTGTGAGCTTGAAGTATTTAAGAAATGAGGTGATGGTATCAGGGTAAGGAATGAAGTCTGCATCAAAAACTAAAACATATTCAGTCTTGCTATTTTGTGCTTGAAGTGCTTCTTGTAATGCCCCTCCTTTATACCCCTCCCTGCTCTCCCTGTGCATTACCTTAACTCTGGGATGACCCCTCCATTTATTTAATATATCTATAGATTCCTGCTCTGTTGAATCATCTACAATGATTACTTCATAGTTTTCATACTCCTGGGAAGTTGCTGCTGTCAGCAACCTTTCCAAAACTCTCTTTTCATTGTATGTGGCAAGATGGATGGAGACAAAGGGCTGCCTGTCCAAAATTACCCCTGACAGATCTGCTTTAAGCCCTAAACCACCCTGGTATTTAACAATGTCATCCCGGCCACTCCCTGTCATCCCGTACTTGATACGGGATCCATTTAAATTATGGATTCCCGCTTCCGCGGGAATGACAGCTGTATCTTCGCTTCTTCTGGAAAAGGA
>CAZFVS010000112.1:0-3552 GCA_964522265.1 uncultured Gammaproteobacteria bacterium
CAAAATCACCAAGGCAGATAGCTTGTGAAATGCCGTAATGGTTTCCTCCCAAACTCTGATATAAACTTTTTTTACCTCTTCTCATAAAACTTTGGTCCATAATGTCATCATGTACCAGCAGTGAGCAGTGGAGTATTTCATAAGAGGCAGCTGCCTGAAGTATTGACTCTCTCTTTGGGGGTTTTGTCAGCTCGTACCCTAATTTAACAAGGGTTCCTCTAAGGCATTTTCCCCCAAAAAAACTTTCACGAAAGAGTTTTACAAGAGGGGATAGTTTGGGATTTATTATGCCTGCCCGTTTTTCCCAGAATAAGATATGTTTAAAAGCCTCCTTTTCTATTTCCGCCTTTGATTGATGCAGATATGTTTTAAAATTCACTTTACGGGCAAGTTTAGCATGGATAAATGTTTAGATGCAAATATTAATGGTTGATTTTCAAGTACAAGACTGGTAATCTTCCTTCATCTGATGATTGAGCTTAGCAAAGATAACCTCAGGATTCCCAAACTGATGCGTCCTGTTTATGCTGTTGCAGGCGGGTTAACTGATTTTCGGAAATTTTACCCTGAAAAACAGAGTACAGAGCTTTGTATGGAAGCTGTCAAAATGGCTGTTACTGAGGATTTGGGTATGATGCCGCAGGAGTTTAAAAAATTGGTGAACTTTGCAGTTTACTCCCAATTTGCGGATCATTTTGGCGACCAGCTTTTGGCAGCTGCCAAAATCCATGATTACCTGGGGTTTGACCCCTTGGGCAATATTGAGGTCAAAACAGGGGGGGCAACAGGCGGCTCTTCAGTCCTGGCAGGAATTATGGCAGTTGCCTCAGGTTATGCGTCGCTGGTGCCTGTAGTAGGCTGGGAAAGGATGGATGAAGTTGATACCAGGCAGGGAAATTCCTACATCGCTTCTGCTGCCTGCAAGGATTTTGAATCTGAGCTGGGATGGCTGTATGCCACGTATTATGCCCTGATGATGCAGAGGTACTTGCATGAGTATTCACCCAATCGGGAAACCCTGGCAAAAATTGCCCAGAAAAACCATCATTATGCTAGATTTTCTCCCTACTCGCAGCTTCCCGGAGATTTTACCCTTGATCAGATTAAAAATTCAAAAATTGTCTCAGACCCTTTAACTTTTCCGGAGTGCTGTGCTATGAGTGTAGGTGCAGCCTGCATAATTTTGGCTGATGAGGAAACAGCATTTAAGCTGACAGACAAACCTGTTAGGGTGGCAGGTGTTGGCGCCGGCTCCCATACCTTAAGAACGGCAGACAGGAGAGATATGCCTGTCCTGCTTCTTCCCCATGAGGATCCTGGCCTTTATAAAGACCGAGAAAACGAGTGGCCTGGTTTTACAAGTTTCTTGGCTGCCAGAGTTGCTTCATATCTTTCATACAACATGGCAGGTATTAAAAATCCTGTTGAGGATCTGGATATTTTAGAAACCCATGATGCCTTTACTGTCTCAGACATCCAGACTTATGAAGATATTGGGCTTCGTCCATATGGTCAGGGGGAAGATTTTATCAAAAGCGGTGAAGCATATTTGGAAGGCAAGCTTCCCACCAATCTTTCGGGCGGGCTTTTGGGGACTATGCATTCAGTCGGTGCAACCGGAATTTTCCAGCTGGTTGAGGTAATGTGGCAGCTAAAAGGGGAGTGGGATAAATTCCACGGTGATGAAAAATACTGGCAAAGATACGGTAAGCTCAAACCTCAGGATTTTGAGAGCCTGCAGGTTAAGGATGCAAAAAGGGGGATGGCGATCAGCCATGCCGGAACAGGGTCGCATGTAACATCTATAATTTTTGAAAGGGGATGGTAATGGAACGGGAAAAAGTAGATATCTTAAAATTTAAAAAAGTTGAACTGATAAAAAAGCTTTTCAGGGAAGGTGTGCCTGAGGGAATTATTGTCAGACCTAACCCTAAAAATTACAGCCACTATCACTCATACGGCGGTTTGTCGCCGTTTTTTAAGGAGCTGACCAAAGGGAGACTGTTGGGGACTGAATGCAAAAACTGTGATAATACAGGTTTGTGGCTTCCCCCAAGGCTGGATTGTCCTGACTGTTGGGGAAAAATGGAATGGAGGGGAATTGATACTAAAGGAGCTAAGGTCTATACATACTCTGTTACCAATTACCCTGGTGCCGGGTTTAAAGCCACAGTTCCCTGCCCGCTGATCTCCCTGGAAATACCCGGAGTTTGTACAAAATTTATGAGCTACCTGTCTGCATTCGGAAAGGGTGAGCCTTATATAGGCATGCCTGTCAAACCCAAATTCAGGATTAAAAAACCCACCTACACAATTTTAGACCTCAGCTGGGTTCCTACCAGCTAATATAAAGATACAGTTTAAGTTTTTTCCAGTACTCACTTAAGATGAGCCCATAAGACCACCTTCCAGGCGGGCCCTGACTCCTGGAAGGTGGTCTCAGCGTCTGCGTCATGGTTTTTTCTGGATTGAAAGAGTTGATTTTTTCATCTCATCTAAAATCCTTGTTGCTTCAGCCTCTGTGGCAAACCTGGGCTGAGCGTAATTTTCAATAATAACCGGATAAAATTTTATATCCTCAAGGCCGTTTTTATTAAAGGTGTATCTTCCTAAAACCCCCTCTTTGGTTTTTTGGCTCCATTCCTGGTCAAACACAAAGTTGCCATGAGCATAGGTTATAAACTTATCCTTATACTTTTCAACCCCCTGCACCCAGTGGGGGTGATTGCCGATGATGAGGTCGGCGCCCGAATCTACGGCAAGACGGGCTAAATCCTTCTGCCTCTGATTAGGTACAGATGTGTATTCAATACCCCAGTGGAATGTCACTATTAAAAAATCAACCCGAGGACGCAGAGATTGTATCTCTTTTTGAATTTTTTCTTCGTTTGCCCAGGAGATGCCGGGTTCCTGATGTCCGATGTCGTTGTAGCCCAAAAATCCGAACTTTTTATCTTTAATTATGACAATTGCCGGACTGCCGTTTCCAGTAACTTGGATATTGTTTGTTTCCAGCAGGTTTGTGGTATTTTTTATCCCAAATAAACCGCGGTTTCCCGCGTGGTTATTGGCGATGCTGGCCACATTTACTCCTGCAGATTTCAAGCCTTCAATATTTCTCGCATCACCGCAAAAAATCATCCCTTCATCAGTCAGAGGGCAGTTTTGAATAAGCGGGGATTCAAGGTTAATAAATACGACATCTGCGCTTTTTAAAAAAACAGCGGTTTTTTCAAACGGGTAGTTAAAATCATTAAGTTTGACTACTCTCGAGTTGACGCTTCTGGCAGGGATGATATCTCCCGTAGCAATTATTGTATATTGGTCAAGGTCGCTTTTTGAGGTTTTGTCGGGATCTGTATAGGTAAAAATCCGGTCAAGTGATATTTGAGGTGGGAATTTTGTTGTAGGTTTTGCCGAGGAGTCAGGTAAAAGATTCGGAGAGATGATTTTTACCAAAGGGGTAGAAAGCGGGTGGGATCTGTTAGCAGACACCAAGAGATAGATGCCGGCAGTCAGAAATATTGTAATACATAAAAAAATTACCAGAAT
>CAZFVS010000113.1:0-3503 GCA_964522265.1 uncultured Gammaproteobacteria bacterium
TGTCGTACTGATAGGCCGGCCGATAAGTTGCCCGGTATGCAAACAACTATTAAATACAGAGATTACCAGAGAAGCAGAATTGGAGCGGTTGCAGCTGGGTAATGCCGAAAGATTAAAATGATTACAACATTATTAGGTACAAAAAAAGGTATGGTTTCCTCTTACGATTCACGCGGCAGGCGGGTTGGGGCGACAGTAATCGAAATAGCCCCGAATATGGTTACTCAGATCAAAACCCGCAGCGGAAAAGATGGATACAGTGCACTCCAACTGGGTTATGGGAGCAAAAAAAATGCAAAAAAACCTCAGATTGGGCATGCTAAGAAAGCAGGCATGGAGGCAAAATTTAGGTGGTTTAGAGAGGTTAAATATGCCGGAGAGGATTTGCAACCAGGTCAGCAGATTAGCTTAGATCAGGCTTTTTCTGTAGGAGACTCTGTAAAAGCAACAGGCACCAGTAAAGGTAAGGGTTTCCAGGGTGGAGTCAGAAGGCATGGTTTCCACGGCGGGCCAAAAACACATGGGCAATCAGACAGACATAGAGCACCGGGTTCTATCGGTGCCGGTACAACCCCGGGCCGGGTTTATAAAGGCAAAAGGATGGCAGGGCATATGGGGTCTGAGAGAGTGAGTTATAAGGGTTTGGAGGTTGTCAAAGTAGATAAACAAAATAACCTGTTGACCATCAAAGGCGGTATTCCGGGGCCGGTTAGCGGGTTGGTGATTATAGAAAAACTGGGCAGGATTAGGGGTTACACGCCGCCGCCTGAAGAAAAACCGGTTCAGCCTGATACCTCCGAGGTGGAAGCTGGAGGGGAGCAAGAAAATGCCAGTTAAAAAACAAGAAGCAAGCAACAAGAAACAAGTAACAAGAAAAACAATGTCAGCGTCATTGCGAGCAATAGCGAAGCAATCTCTAAAAAATAAAAAAGTTGCAGGAGTAAATAAGATTGCCACGTCGTCCGCAAAAGTGTGGACTCCTCGCAATGACGAAAAGGTTAAAAAACCTGCAGTTAAAGCTAAGACAACTTTAAATTTGTCCGTTCCTGTTTATTCCCTGGCAGGCAGCAAGACTACAACAAGTTTGGCATTGCCTAAAGAAATTTTTGGTGCCAAAGTAAACAAAGCCCTGCTTGCCCAGGCGATGCGTGTTTATTCAAATAACCTCAAAAGCCATTTTGCCCATACTAAAACACGGGGAGAAGTAAAGGGTTCTACCAGGAAGATCTTCCGGCAGAAAGGTACAGGCAGGGCAAGGCACGGGGCGATCAGGGCTCCAATTTTTGTGGGCGGTGGAATTGCTTTGGGGCCAAAAAGCCGAAAAGTGATGCTGGATCTGCCGGCAAAAATGAAAAATGCAGCACTCCTTTCAGCATTAGCACAGAAGATAGCAGAAAAAGCAGTTTTGGGAATAAGTGGTTTAGATAAAGCAAGCGGTAAAACAAAAGAGATGGCGAAGTTTGTATCAAGTATCAAGCCGCCAGAGGCGAGCCTCGGCAAAGTCGGGTATCAAGTATTAAGGGAAGATCAAGAAACAAAAAATAAAAAGCAAAAAATGAGCATGCTAATTGTGGGGGATAAGAACTATGATGGGATATTGCGGGCGGTAAGCAATATTGAAGAGGTACATTTTTTGAATGCGGATCAGATTAATGCTTATGAAGTAATCAAACACCAGAGTCTGGTTTTAACCAGGGAAGCCATAGAGAAATTGCAGGAAAGGTTGATTAAAAAGATATGAACAGACCAGTAATTTTAAAACCTTTGATAAGCGAGAAATCAATGAGTTTAACAAAGGAAAATTTGTATTCTTTTTTAGTAGATAAAAATGCTGATAAAAATAAGATCAGCCGAGCTGTTGCGGACAGATTTAGTGTAACTGTGCTTGGTGTTAAAACGATAAATATCAAAGGGAAAATCAAATCGCAACGGACCAGAAAGGGTTATTTCCAATTACCCTCTTTTAAAAAAGCTGTAGTATGCCTCAAAGCAGGACAAAAAATTGCCTTGTTTGAGTCTCCTTCCGCGGCAGAAGATGTAGAGGTTAGGACTGCAGAAGGGGAGCCAACACTTAAGATAAAAGAGAAAAAGAGTTTGTTGGGGAGGACAAAGGTGAAGATTGAGACAGGTGGTAAAAGTAAACAAGACAAGAAAGGAATAAAGTAAAACATGGCACTAATTAGTTACAAGGAAAATACACCAACCAGAAGGTTTATGACCAAGCTTGAGAGGCCTAAGAAGCAGGGGAAGCTTTTGAATTCTTTGGCGGTAATATTGCCTAAAAAATCAGGACGTGCACAGGGTAGGGTGACAGTGCGCCACCAGGGGGGAAGGCATAAAAGATATTATAGATTGGTTGATTTCAAAAGGGATAAGTTTGGGGTGGAAGCAGTTGTAGAAGCTTTTGAATATGATCCTAACCGCAACATAGATATTGCTCTGGTTAAATATTCTGACGGGGAAAGACGCTATATTCTTGCACGAAGTGGTTTGAAAATTGGAGATATGGTAATCTCGGGGGATAAGGTAGAGGTAAAAACAGGCAACGCTATGAGGCTTAAAAATATGATGGTTGGTACGGTAATTCATAATGTGGAGTTGACACCTGGCAAAGGAGGCCAATTTGGGCGTAGTGCAGGCACAAGGTTGGTTATTCAGGCAAAGGAGGGGGGTTTTGCGCACTTGAAAATGCCCTCAGGTGAGATTAGAATGGTTTCCCTGGAGGCGATGGGAACAGTTGGAAGTTTAAGTAATGAGGAATGGAAAAATGTGACTTTTGGTAAGGCAGGAAGAAAAAGGCATATGGGTATCAGGCCGACTGTCAGAGGTGTGGCTCAGGATCCCCATTCCCATCCGCATGGAGGTGGAGAAGGCAGGTCCGGTGTGGGACGCAAGAAGCCGATGACAGTTTACGGCAGACCGGCTGTTGGGAATACCAGGAAAAAGAATAAATGGACAGATAAATACATACTTAAACGAAGGAGGTAATATGTCACGTTCTAGTTACAAAGGTCCTTATCTGGACGCAAAATTAATGAAAAAAGTAGCTGCGCAAAAGGCGCCGGGCGGATCTAAGACCCCGATTAAAACCTGGTCTCGCAGATGCGACATTCCGCCGGAATTTGTCGGCCACACATTTTTGGTTCATCAGGGCAAAAACTTTATAACAGTTTATGTCTCAGAAGCTATGGTTGGACACAAATTAGGAGAATTTGCACCAACCAGAACTTTCCGCTCACACGGAAAAATGACGGAGAAGAGTGTAGCAAAGACTTAAAATGGAATTTACAACAATACAAAAAAATATAACAAGTTCGCCGAGAAAGCTGCGGCTTGTGGCAGATATGATCCGGAAAATGGATCCTTACGCTGCGCTTGATGTTTTGCAGTTTACAACCAACGAAGCCGCAAGGCCTTTGGCAAAAGCGATAAAAACCGTTGTCGCAAATGCAGGATCAAAAGAAGGGCTAGCATTTAAATCAATCGAAATTAACGAAGGGTTA
>CAZFVS010000114.1:0-3490 GCA_964522265.1 uncultured Gammaproteobacteria bacterium
CCCTACCCGCTTCTTTAGCAAAATCTGAAATTAACTCAATTATCTGTTGGGACTGCTCATGGGCAACCTTGACTGCTTCAAAAAATACCTCCTCCTTTGCTTGTTTGGCTTCTGCTTCAATCATAGCGACTAGATCTTTAGTTGAAGCAACCAGTAAATTTAAAGTTAACTTATCAAACTCAACCAAGCTTGGGTTAATCACCCTGTTGCCGTCAAGTTCTCCTATCCGGGTCATACCTAACGGACCATGCCAGGGGATTGAGGATATGGAAAGTGCAGCAGATACCCCAAAAAAACCCAGCAAAACAGGGTCATTGGTGCCGTCATAAGACAAAACCGTGACCACAACCTGGACTTCGTTCCTGAAATCTCTGGGGAAAAGGGGCCTGATAGAACGGTCAATAGCACGGCCTGATAAAATTGATTTTTCAGAAGGCCTACCCTCCCTTTTGATAAACTTTTGGGGAGTAATACGGCCTGAAGCATAGTGTTTTTCTACATACTCAACGGAGAGGGGGAAATAGCCGGGGTCTTCGGTGATGGGTTGTGTCGCCACTGTTGCCAAAATAACAGTTTCACCCCAACTGGCCACTACAGCAGCATCTGCCTGCAAAGCCAGTTTGCCTGTTTCAAGTTTGAGAGTGCGACCATTTAGATCCATCTCTTTGGTTATAACTTTTTGTTTCATAGAGTAGCCTGCTCATCTTTGATAAAACAGGCGTTTTCTTGGAGTGTTTGGAAACTGTAGAAGAGAGAATTAGTCAATACTAACTACCTCTTTGCAATCCCCAAATCACCATCATCACTAGTTTACCACAAACCGATAGTCTATTACAAGTATCTATAATTTAACCTGAATTTAACCTGGGAGTTATCCAGACAATCCAAGCTTGCCAATCACAATCTTGTAGCGTTCATTATCCTTTTTGAGAAGATACTGCAGGAGTCTTCTTCTTTTGTTAACCATTGACAAAAGCCCTCTTCTGGAATGGACATCATGGGCGTGTTCTTTCAGGTGTTCGATCAGATTTTTGATCTGTTCTGTCAGAAGCGCTGCCTGAACTTCAGGAGAACCAGTATCGCCTTTGTGGGTGGCAAATTGATCTATGATCTTCTGTTTACTCTTTGGGTCTAAAGGCATTTTGTGGCATCTCCTTTTTTAAATTTCAGGAAAACCTCGGTGCCAAGAAGTGTTTCCTTTAAAGCTACTCTGGTAGTCTAGCAAAAAATGGTTTGTTATGCAAGTATATGGTTTGTAACTAATTAGTTCTTCCCAATGTCATTCCCGCGGAAGCGAGAATCCATCCTAAAAAGATGGATCCCGGATCAAGTCCGGGATGACAAAGAAGTAATTCTGGGAAACACTGAATAGTTACTATGGTTTGACATTTAGAAATAAAAGTAACTATCCCCCTCCGCCTCCTCTGTAAATTTTAGGTGTCAGCCAGTCCGGTGTTGGAGTTCCCCCGTCTGGTGAGAGTGTTGTTGCGAATTCCCCGGACGGTACCTCCTCTGGCGATGGCGCATCCTGAACCATTGTTGCCTTGATTTTTTTTTGGGCTACTGCATCTTGTGGCTGTTGAGGTTGTTGTACCGCTTGCGGTGAAACCGGAATTTGGAAGACTTTGCTTAAATCAAAGCCCTGCGCCGGTATTTCAGGCTGGGGCGGTGGTGCCGGTTCGACCGGCGGAGGTTGTTCTGCTCCCTGTTGTATTTGTGTGACCTGGCCGGGCATCCTTCCTCCTGCCTGCATTGCCTGGCCTAAAGACATAAATGTGTCTGCTGTGATATTATTTGTCAAATTACCTGTCGCATCATAAATTCCTGTCAAAATATTAGTTGCGCTATCCCCATCCAATTTTAACCCCAAACCCGGTATAAGCTGCATCATCATCTCAGAAATAGAGCTTGAAGGATCAACTATATTAATAGTGCCGAAATTAGAATTGCTGGAGGAGTTATTTATATTTGCTATTGGAACACCCTGAAAATTCTCGATATTTTGCTGATAAATTACCCCTAATTGATCAGGTTGGCTGGCACCTATTATGAAAATTAAATCAACTCTCCCTCCCTGATATTTTTGGGAAATGCCCACAGGTTCAAACCTTTGACCCGGTACAACATGAAAGACCATGTTTAAGTTAGCCCCTTCAGGGTACCAATCCAACTTTTCAAGAGCAGGCACCTTACCTGCAGAATCGACCACGCCTTCCAATATCAAGGTTAAATCACCGCCACCCTTGGGTAACTCATTTGCCACATCTCCAACTCCGTATAAATTAGTATGCGAAACTCTGATTGTATCCTGTGTAACAACAGCTGCCCTCTTGCCTGATTGTTTTAAAGCAAGCATCAATGACAGAGAAGCGGCAAGTTTGTCCACAGTAATCTCCGCGGGTAGGAAAATTAATACATTGGAGGCTGAGGCTATCCGGTTTTTCAAATCACCCAGCTGGGAATCATATTTCGCCATGTTTTGTGTAATTTTACACTAATCAGACTATGGGCGCAAGGGTGCATTTAGCTGTAATTTGCAAATATCTTCAACCTAAGAATCAACAGTTAAGATAGCGAAAAAGTAATTGTTGTGTCTTGGAAATCGATACCATAACCCACTTCTCCACGCTCATTTATCGTATGAGTTCAGTCCTTCCCTGTCATCCTGAGCGTAGCGTTCGAGTCGCTTTTTGGAGGAATATATTTTAGGATTTAAATCCAGCCGTAAACGAAGTTGCATGCTCATCTTCTAGCATTAAGCTATCTCCATTTTTAGATTTAATAACAACCCCCCTGACTTCTTTTATGACTTGGTTATCTTTAATACGATTAAAATGATCGTAATCAAATTTATCGGGTTTTTCAAAAAAAGCGGCTGATCCGTATTTTGACTTTGCAATACATTCCAAAACTAACAATGATTCACCAAGTTGATTCAGTCTAAGGTTCGGGTATCTTCTTCGTGATGTAACTTCCAAAGACCCATCATCCTTCTCCAGGGTTTGCCAACCTAAGAATTCTGCAACCTTTTTCAAATCAAATGGTATATCCTTAATCTTTTCTAAAGTTTCTACCCTAACTGAGATGTCACAAGAATAACTCTGTTCTGTCTCCATTATTTATTAGATATATAACACAGCATATTACTAATAGCAAGGGCCAGTTGCGCGCGTATGTATATGGATTTTTTAAATGGGATCGAAGTAGTGGCGGAAAATAGGAGCAAAAAGATGACCAAGCTCATCTTGTTCCGCAGGGGTCAAGAAGTCTTTAGCTTTTAGTTCAGTAAATCTGGCTATTGCTTTTGACCAAATTTTGGAGTCAAATAATGCATCATATGTATATCCGCGCTGGGGAGTTGATACTTGATGCTCAGGACTGCTTGGCATAATGCTAGAACTATACCATAAAAAAATCCATTGTCAACTCACCTGAATGGAGTTTGGTGCAAAACTCCTGGTAGGTTGATTTGACAAGTTAAAAGGCAACT
>CAZFVS010000115.1:0-3487 GCA_964522265.1 uncultured Gammaproteobacteria bacterium
CGCCGAAGGCGAGCAAGAAGAGAAACTACGGGCGAAGCGAAGCGGAGTCCGTAGAGGCTCATTGTGAGCAGTGAAGCTATTGACATGGTGTGAAAAATGGTGCAAAATAGATTTAGATGGTGTAACTGCCCAAAACCTATGTTTTTGGGTACACATAAAACGTATTTTAGTGGTAAAAACAGGATTATTTTACCTAAAAAATTCAGAAAAGAATTGGGTAATGAAGATAAATTTTATATTGTTATGGGTTTAGATGGTGAAATATGGGGATTTGTTGCTAACCAATGGCAGAAAGAGGTTGAAAAAAAATTGGCAGTACCACTCACAGAAAAAGAGGGTAGAAGGCAGAGAAGGATATTTTTCTCACAGGCGGATGAATGTATTCTGGATAGCCAGGGGAGATTTATCTTATCGCAGGAATTTGTTGAGCGGGCGGGTATAAAAAATGGAGTTTTATTGGCGGGTGCAGGTGACCACTTTGAAATTTGGGATCCAGAACTTTTTAAAAAATTGATGCAAAAAATATAATGATATTTACCTACCTTAAATTATGGTTTCTATCCGGCAAAAAAATAGTTATATTTCTGGTTGTTTTAATGGTGTTCGCCGCTGTTTTAGAGATATGGGTTGTGAATAGGCTTGCGACTTTTGGAAGCCAGATTAACAAACTGGAAAAAAATAAGTCAGCCCTCACACTTCAGAATCAAATTTTAAAAAATCAGATTGCCCAAGATTCATCACTGAAAGTTATAGAAACTAAAGCGCGTGTTTTAGGCTTTGAACCTATAAAAAATATACAATATATCAAAGATTCGGGATTGGCATTGAACCGCTAAGCCATCGGGATAAGGTACAATGAATTCATAAATCCATGCGGCTTAATATTATTCGGGTAATTTATTTCCTAGCAATGGGACTGATTGTGTTAAGGCTTGGTTATTGGCAGATTGTACAGGCGGATAATTTAAGTGCTAAAGCTGAAAACCAAAGGTTATTTTCAAAAGAGACGTCGGGGGAGAGGGGGACAATTTTCTACAGCGATGGTTCAGTGCTTGTTTCAACCCAACCGGTTTTTCTTGTTTTCGCCCAACCCAAATTAATTCCTATAGAAGAGAGGAAAAATTTTTCCAAAAAAGTGACGGAAATTTTTCTGGAAGAAGAAAATGAAGAAGAAAATAATGATCAAAAAGCAAAACTTTTAAAAGAGGTTGAAAGCGATATTTTGAATAACATTAGCCAGAATCTATACTGGGTGGGTTCGGGAAAAAAGGTTGGGATTGATGATAAGAAAAAATTAGAAAGGTTGAATATGAAAGGTTTGGGTTTTGAACAGACTTCGATAAGATTTTACCCTGAGAGCTCTTCTTCTGCGCACCTTCTGGGGTTTGTAGGGTCTGATATTTACGGGGGAGAGACAGGGTATTTTGGGGTCGAAGGATATTATAATGGGGAACTCAAGGGTAAAAAAGGGGTAATAACCGAGGAAAAAGACGCCTTAGGTTTGCCCATTTTAATCGGCAGCTTTACCTCTCAAGAGTCCCAAAAAGGGAAAAATATAAAGTTGAATATTGATAGAAGCATCCAACATATAGTTGAAGAGAAGTTAAAAAAGGGATTAGAAAAATATGGCGCGAAGGAGGGTTCAGTTATAATAATGGAGCCTGAAACCGGTAATGTTTTGGCACTGGCCTCAATTCCCGGCTATGATCCGGCAAAACCCTATGAAAGAGAAAAAAATAATTTTCAAAATCCGGTCATTGCTGATGGATATGAACCGGGATCTACCCTGAAGGTACTGGTGATGTCTGCTGCAATTAACGAGAATTTGGTTAAACCAGATACAACCTGTGATGATTGCAGCGGGCCGGTCACAATCGGAGAATATAATATTAAAACATGGAATAATAAATACCAGCCAAATTTGACCATGATGGATACAATTGTTCATTCAGATAATACTGGGATGGTATTTACAGGAAGAAAATTAGGTCCGGAAAAACTTTATACATATCTTGATAGGTTTGGTTTTGGGCGAATTACCGGTGTTGATCTGCAAGATGAACAATCACCTAAATTAGCAGCTGCAAAAAACTGGAGGGAGATAGATCTTGCGGCGATTTCATTCGGCCAGGGTATTTCTGTGACAGCTATGCAGATAGTTAGGGCAGTGGCCTCAATTGCGAGTGGGGGTAAATTGATGGAGCCTCATGTTGTATCTGAAATTCAAGACGGGGGGAAAATATTTAAAATAAAATCAAAAATAGTTGGCCAGCCGATAAGTGAAGGTACAGCAAAAACCATGAAAGAAATGATGGTTAGGGCAGTAGAAGAGGGAGAAGCGAAATCTACAAGTCTTAAGGGGTTTAAAATTGCTGGCAAAACAGGTACTGCCCAAATTCCGGTTGCCGGTCATTATGACCCCAATAAAACCATTGCCTCGTTTGTGGGTTTTGCACCAGCCGATCACCCCAAATTTGTCATACTTGTAAAATATATTGAACCATCTTCTTCAATTTTTGGGGCTGAAACCGCTGCCCCAACTTTTTTCGAAATAGCTAAAGAATTGTTTATCTATTACGGGATTGCCCCTAACGAGTAGCTAATCCATGAGTAACTGATATAATTTGTTTCAGATGAAAAATTTTTTGCGCAAATTCATAGGTCAGCAGATAATAAACTATTTTTGGCATCTCCCCAGAGCAGTTTATGCAAATATCAGATGTGGTTTCCCTTCAAGGAGATTGACTGTTGTTGGGGTAACCGGGACTGACGGTAAAACAACTACTGTAAACATGATTTACCAGGTTTTGAAAGCTGCAGGTAAAAAAGTTTCAATGGTTTCAACAATTAATGCGGTAGTTGGGGGTAGTAAGATAGATACCGGGTTTCATGTGACTTCACCGGAACCAATAATGGTTCAGCAATTATTGAAAAAGTCAGCGGATAACGGAGATGAAATAGCCGTACTTGAAGTGACCTCCCATGCTTTGGATCAGTTCAGGTTTTGGGGAGTAAAGTTTGATGCTGGTGTTATTACAAATATAACCCATGAACATTTGGATTACCATAAAAGATGGGAAAACTATTTCAAAGCGAAGCTTGGATTAATTCTGAATTCTGAATTATCAATTATCAATGCTGGTGAAAAACATTTTAAAAGGTTAGCTAATTTGTCTAAAGGGCAAGTAGTGAGTTTTGGTTTATCCAAAAGCGCTGATTTTCATCCCGGGAACTTTCCGCTGAAATTGCAGATCCCAGGAGAGTTTAATTTGTACAATGCTTTGGCTGCTGCTGCGACAGCAAAAAATTTAGGAATCGCACAAAAAATCATTAAATCTACATTGGAAAATTTCAAAACACTTACCGGAAGAATGGAGGAGGTGCCAAACGGGAAAGGGTTGAAGATAATTATAGATTTTGCGCATACTCCAAACGGTTTGGAAAATGCTCTGAAAACTTTAAGGAAAGGTTGTAAGGGTAAACTGAT
>CAZFVS010000116.1:0-3484 GCA_964522265.1 uncultured Gammaproteobacteria bacterium
TCTTCCTTTTTAAAGGCAGTAATGTTATCAAAATACTTGTTTACCCCTCAAATTCTCCTTTAATGCCTAAATTTGAAAGACTGGTAAGCTCTATGAAGGAAGTCGAGAAAGTTCCCTAGAATTTAATCTGGTATACTCCGGTAAAATCTCCTTCTGCTCTAGAAAATATCCTTAATGGTTTTATGTATGATTTGATCTCTTCAGGAATTAACTGGCTGTGGGATATAAGATAAACCGGAGATAGTTTGGCCAAAGATCTGATCTGGTTTAAATCAATATGGTCTTTAGGCAGGGCGAATATTTTTAATCCAAGATTATTCCGGTAATAGCTTAGTGCATACGATGCCACATTGCTCATTCCATCGAGGGCAGGAACCAATAAAAAAACCTCGCCCCCTGCAGGTTTTATTGAATCAAAAAAAGCAATCGCTTCATAAACACCATATCCTGAGGGCCAATCAAATACATAGGCCCGTTCTATCTGTAGCAGAGAACCTTTGGGGATTAAGGAGAAGAAATTAAGTGGGTAGAAAGTCATAAGTAGCGCTCCGAGCAGTAAAGGTAGGAAAATTAATATCTTGATCCATAAGGCATTTTTTAAACGTGAGATTAAGTTATTCAAACCAACTGCAACTATAAGTAAAAGAGGGGCAGCAGCAAATAAATCATAACGGAAATTTAACATCCGTGAAGTCAGTATCAGTAGAAGAGTGGGTATCATAAACCACAGGAATAAAATCCTGATCTCTTTTTGTGCTGCATCTTTTTTTAGGGAAAAAAGCCCTGCAAAAACAGCAGGTGTGAAATAAAGAAGATATGAAATAATAAAGAAAAGTAAATTCCTAAACCAGATTTGAATGGGGAAACCGGCAATCTCATCCAGAGGAAGTGCAAAGCCCTGCCCCTCAAGTAAAATCAGGTTGAAATTCGGTCTTAAGATTAAAGGCAGGATAAGACCCAAGGAAACGATAAAGGGGATTGTTAAGGCTCTGACCCTAAAAACGATTAATGCAGCAAAAGCTGTGATACTCAAGTATAAACCGGTAGTTTTTATCCAAAAGGTCAGACCGAGTATAATCCCAAGACTTAACGCATCAATCCAGCTGAATTTTTTTCTTAGTTTAAAAACTAATGCTAAGACCACAATGTTTAAATCAAACAAAATACCATCCATTAAAGCTGTTGCTTGTGCAAAAATCAGGAAAGGTGAAAAAGCATATATTGCCAAACCAATGATTGCTGAATTTTCATTTTTCAACCGCTTAATGAGTTTATATAAAATAAAAAATGGGGGGATGCTTATTATCAGGTTTATTAATCTTTCACCGATAATGGGGTTATGAAAAATTTGTGCTCCGAACCCGTAAACCCAGAAAAGCAGAGGTTGTTTATGCCAGAATTCAATCGGCATAAATAACCCGTCTTGCGGCTTCAGTGAAAGGATTCCCCACCAGGCATAATTTGACTCATCAATAAATGGCGGGAAAGTAAAGATAAAGTAGATACGCAAAGCCAAAAATAGAATAAAAATCCAGATAATTTTTTTCGTCCGGTCCATATTATCTAATTAAACTTATATACACCAATGAAATCTTCATTACCGGGCTTGTTAAAAATTTTTGCAAGTCTAATGAATCGATACGCTCCTTTAGGAACCTTCCTGTTACTGGATATTAAATATATGGGGGAATACTTTGCTTGTAGATGAAAATCTGAGAAATCTTTTTCCGTAAGCGGTATAGAACTTAGCTTAACTGTGCTTGTGCTATTTTTTTGATAGTATGCAGAAATGTAAGAGCTTGCACCGTTGCCTCTGTCATCCGGAAGTGCCAGTACGACTGGTGTATTAGCAGGTTTTGTCAGCTCAAAATAATTTAAGGCTTCTTTCAGGCCATAACCAGAAGGCCAGGAAAAAGCGTAATCTCTTTCGTTTTTTATGAGCGATTCTTTTGGAAAGAGTGAAAAAAATAAAGGAGGGTAAAATGTTAAAAGAATACCTCCTAGAATCAAAGGGACAAAAACAAATGATTGGATTATGATTGCATTCTTTTTATGATGAGTTAAGAAATAGTCAGTGCCGATAGCCAAAAGAGGCAAAAGAGGAGCTGCTGCAAATAAATAATACCTCATTTCTGAAAATTTTAAACTTAAAATTAAAGAAAATACTGAAGATAAAAACCAGATACATAGCAGTAGTATGTTCTTAGTTTTCAAAAGTTTAAAGATAAAAAATGAGCCAATAAGTACGCCGGGAGTTAAATAAATTAGTAGTACGAACAGCAAATAAAAAAAGTTTTGAAGCCAAATATATATTGGGAATCCAGCAATTTCCGGAATAGTTAAAGTAAAATATTGGTTTATGGAAAAGATCCGGTAAAAACCGGGTTTTATAATCAAGGGTATTATGACGGTAAGTAAAGGAATCAAAACCAGCAAGAACGGTTTAAACTTGTACAGGAATACTATTGAGAATAGTGTTATAGTAATCATAAAAAGTGAACTGTTTTTAACCCAGAAAGATATACCTAAAAGCAAACCAGTTAAAATGTAGTTTTTAAAGTTAGGCTTTTTTTGGGTAAATAACAACCAGATAATTACTAGATTTATAGAAAAAAGCATCTGATCGATTAATGCTGTACTTTGAAAAAATATAAAGATTGGACAAAAAGTATAAAAAATCAAAGCCAAAACCGCTGATTTTTTTCCGCTAAGGTTTGTTACTAAGCGATATAAGATAAAAAAGACAGGAATGCTTATAACAAAATTTATCAGCCGGGCGCCTATTATCGGATTTTTAAACATGAAAGCCCCAGCTCCAAATAGCCAGAATGGAAGCGGTTGTTTTTTCCATAATGTTACTGGTTCAAAAAGTTTGCCGGGCAGAGATATTGCACGTTCGCCCTCATATATATAATTTGACTCATCAATAAATGGCGGGAAGGTAAAGATAAAGTAGATACGCAAAGCCAAAAATAGAATAAAAATCCAGATAATTTTAGTTGGTGTAGTCACGTTATTTGGTCTTCTTCCGGTACAGGAAGATGAAGGCCAGGGAGACTATGAAAAAGTTAATGCTTAAGATATTGCTTACCGATCTTAGGGTGGTATTCTCCAGTTTGAGTACAATTTCATGTTTGCCGGGGGGCAGTTGGACATCCATATACCCGTAAATATTGTCATAATTTGGCTGTATTTCCTTATTGTCTATTGTAACTTTCCAGCCGGGGTAATAGTGGGTTAAAAATCTTGCAACAGAGGGTTTTTGTATCTCCAGATGGTATGTTTTTAAAGCTGCAGTCAGTTTATAGTCAATTATTTTGGCCTCACCCAGCAGGATTTTTACCTCTTCTTTGGGCCGGTCATTTTCACCGGGTAATATGTCAGTCCAACGCGGTATGTAACCCGGTTCAGGGTCAAAATTTTTTAAATTTTCTGAAGGATGCAGGATTTTATAACCGAAGTCTACTTCATTGGCATTGCCGTA
>CAZFVS010000117.1:0-3452 GCA_964522265.1 uncultured Gammaproteobacteria bacterium
TATCCAGTTCAGGTAAATTATATCTCCAGGGCTGGTGGTAAATTAAAATAGTCCTTTCACCTTCAAAATCTAAAACTATGTGATGGTTTGAGGGTAAATCATGGTTTATAACCACATAACGGGGATCTACTCCTTCTTCTTTGAGTTTATTTTTGATTTTCTGTCCGTCACTGTCTCCGCCAACATTAACATAAATTGCAGTTTTCATCTTCAGCCTTGACGCCCCAACTGCATTATTCGCCGCATTCCCTGCAACGAGTGATATGGATGAACCGACAGGAATTTTATCCCCATACCTGAGACATAATTTGCGCTCACCAGCAATTATCTTAACTTCAGCATCATCCAGGGGGACAAAAGTATCTATGACAGAGTCACCAATGGAGATCAAGTCTAGCATTACTATTAGTCTAACATAAAATTTTGATTAGAAATTACTTTAGGAGATTATCAATGATTGTTTTAAACGCAGAAAATGGTTGGGCGCCGACAATTTTTGTTCCATTGATAAATCCATCATTCGATGATTTGCCTATAAAAAAAGTAGGTGTTCCATCTGCCCCCACACTCTGTGCATAAGCTAGGTCTTTGTCAACTTCCTCAACATACTTTCCTGAATCCAGGCAACTTTTAAGCTTGGCTCCATCTAACCCTATCTGTTTGGCTAAATCCGGCAGTTGGTCTAAGGACAACCCTGTCCCGTTCGAAGTGGTTTTTGTAAACATAATGTCATGGAATTTAAAATAAGCTTCATCTCCTCCCTGTTCCCCAGCGCAATCTGCTGCTTCAGCTTCTTTATGGGCATTCTGATGGAAACTTAAGGGTAGATCGCGGTAAACGATTTTCATCTTACCGGTATCAACGTATTCTTTCTTAATCTGGGGCAGCGTTGAATCAAAATACCGTTTACAAAACGGGCATTCATAATCCGAAAATTCTATTAAGGTAAGTTTTGCTTCTTTATCACCTAAAACCGGATCATCATCCAGAGATACCTTGACCGGGCCGCTGTCATCCCCAATATTAGGTGCAACTATTGGCTGCGGAGAAACCTGAACACCTAAAGTATTGGTCTGTTTTTTTATCTCCCCCAAACCCTTAAATTTAATATTCCCATTACCGATAAGAATCGCAAGCGCAATAATCAGAGCACCAATTATGATCGACCCCTGTACTGAAGCAAAAAAAGACCGCATAGTTTGAACATTCTAAAACTAACCACCATCTGTGTCAACTATGCCTTGCTCGGGTATGCTTCGTAGCCTATCTTTTTTATCGTATCCACAATTTTTTTCAGGTCGACTTTTTCAACGTCAAACTCAACCTCGCATTCACTTTTGGCATAACTCGTCTTTGAGGCTACAACCCCTGACAGATCTTCAAGCTCACCATCGATCAGTATTGAACAGCAGCTGCAGTGCATGCCTCCAATTTTTAATTTCGATTTTTTTATACTCATATAACCTCAATCACTCCCCTGTACATCCCCATGGAGCAGTTAAATTGGATCTTTCCTATCTGAGTAGGAGTAAAAGTAACTGTTTGAGTATCGTTTGCTGTCAAATTTTTCCTTATACCTAGTGACGGAATTCTAAAGGCAGATGCACAGCTAAAAGCACCTTTTGATTTCAGGGTTAATGTAACCGGCTCGTCTTTTTTAACCCTGATGTAGCTGGGATTGTAACCATAAGAAGTAATTTCAATCTCCGGGCTTTGGGTTGTGGACAAATCTGGGTTTTGGCCGGTATCAGTACTCTCAAAGCTTATTGTGACCGGAAAATTTTCAACAACCGATTGCAGGGTCACAGGCGACCCTAAAGCAACAAACGCACCATTTACGGAGGTAACTCCCAGATATATCATTGCAATGGCTGCCAGTCGAAGGAATTTATTTTTGAATGCCTCACCCATTACAGAAGTCAACACGCCTATTCCAAAAAACAGCGGTATTGTCCCCAGGATGAATGCTGCCATGATCCCTGCACCGGCAACAGCATTGGCACTGCTTATTGCCAACGCCTCCATAGCTATGGTAGTCCCGCAGGGAATAAAAATTGTCATGGCACCAAGCAGGGCAGGAGCAAAAATGTCTTTTGATTTTGACTGATTTCTAACCATCCTGGTTAAAAACCGGGGGGGTTGGATTATTGCATATCTGAATATTGGATGGATATTTAAAAGGTTTAAAGCTACAGCAACCATATACAAACCTGCCAGAAGCTGCATGATGGTCTGCAGGGAGCCGCCTATATTGATAGCTCCTCCGAAAGCACCCAGAAGAAAACCCAAAATAACATAAGCAATATATTTGGAAACAAGGAAAGCGCCTGTTGCATACATTGCATGCTTTGCAGTCCCTTTCCCCAAATTATCTTCTTCCCTGGCAGCTATTACAGATGCCAGCAACCCCCCTTGTACTGCAAGGCAGGTGAGGCCGCCGACAGTCAAACCAGTTAGAAATATCAACCAGAGATTCATCTTTTTGAGAGTTCCTTCTTTAAATTTTTACTCTTTTTAAAAGCAACGAGTTGGTTACAACAGATATGGAACTTGTTGCCATTGCAACTGATGCAAAAATGGGGTTTAGAAGGATATGGAAAAAAGGGTATAAAATTCCCATTGCTACAGGTATCAAAATAATATTATAACCGAAAGCCCAAAATAAATTCATCTTAATAGTCTGCATAGTTTTTTTGGAAAGCTTTACGGCAGCCGCCACCGAACTTAAGTCTTTATTTATTAATGTAATATCTGCTGATTCAATTGCCACATCGGTTCCTGTTCCCATAGCAATGCCCACATCCGCCGCTGCCAGGGCAGGAGCATCATTGATCCCGTCTCCAATCATAGCAACAACTTTTCCTGTTTTTTGTATTTTTCTAACCTCGGCTTCTTTTTGGTCGGGCAGAACTTGGGCTAAAACACTCGTTATACCAATCTGTCTGGCTATGGCATTGGCGGTTTTGGAGTTATCACCCGTTATCATGATGCTTTCAATACCAAGTTTTTTCAATGCTCTGATGCCCTCCCTGGCACTATCTTTAACAGTATCCGCCACTGCAATCAAACCGGCAACCTTTTTTTCGACAGCCAAAACCATCACGGTTTTTCCTTCATTTTCTAATTGATCAATTTTTTTACTCATATTATTATATTGAATACTTTCTTTATCCATTAGCCTCAAATTACCCAATAAAATTTTCTTTTTACTTATTTCTCCTTCCACACCATGACCAGGGATTGCTTTAAATCTGGTTACTTTATCAAGCTTAATTTTTCGGTTTTCTGCTTCTTTTACTATCGCTTCTGCCAAAGAATGTTCCGATCCTTTTTCAATAGAGGCAGCCAACCGCAAAATCCTATCCCTCTCATTGTCATTCCCGCCCGCTTCGACGCGAGGCGAGCGAAGGCGGGAATCCAATTCCATAGAAACGACATCCGTAACCACAGGC
>CAZFVS010000118.1:0-3437 GCA_964522265.1 uncultured Gammaproteobacteria bacterium
TGACTCCATTTGAAGTTTTTGAAGATCTGTTGCGTTAGCAACTTGAATCCAGCTGATATAGCCTCCCAGGCCTGGTCTTGTGAGGCTAAAATTGGGGTACCCACATCCAATATCCACCGCTTGAGTTTGGAGGCGGGTTTATCAGCGGGCTGCCGGAAGATGATCCTGAGGTTGGTGTAAGGTGTAAGGAGCCTGATTGGGTTGATATGGGGGTTGAGATCCAGGGTCCAAAAGCGCCTGTTTTACTGAAATTTTTTATTATGATCCCTAAATCAAAACCATTAATCACCCCATCTAAATTAAAATCAGCGTATGGATTCCATTTTTGGGAAGACTGAGTGGCGCCAAAAGAGTTTTTGGCTATAGCATAATCAGCGCTGTTTATTGAGTTGTCTTCATTTAAGTCCCCCGTAATTAAATTAATAGTGCCAAGGTCTGAGACAGTAGGTTTAACCAGAAAAGCTGAGGAAGAAGCGATTTGTGAGGGGCCTTTAAAAGAGGCTGTATAGGTGGCACCCTGAGTTAGCCCTGCCAAAGATAATCCGGAATACTCGCCCGATGCTGGTATATCAATCGTAAAAGAGAGCAGGTACTGTGGGTTATTGGTTGGTAACCCGGCAGCAATACCAACGAATATTTTAATAGTTTGGTTATTTTTCGGTCTTCCTTCACTGGCGATCTTAAAATTTAGCGTTGGTCCAAAAAATACCTGGGGTGCAGGAGTGCTTGTATCTGTTTTAGTATCTTGGGATGGGATTTGATTCAAACTTTTTTTTAAATCTTCAAGCGGGGTAGTCTTGGGTATTTCTTTGGGTGTAGGTTGGGGCGAGGGTGATGGGGTAGCGCTCTGATTTTGTATCTTAATACGTTGGGCGAGAAGCAATGATCCTAGCGGAATTGATAAAACCAAAAGGAGAATAATTCCGGCGACTATCTTTTCACCTGTTGAGTTTAACATACATCTACTATACTAAAACTAGTAACCAGTAGCTAGCTACTAGTATCTTGACTCTGGATCCTGGATTCTAGATACTTTACATACTATGTTCTCCAGAAAAAACCTCATCAGGATACTGATAAATACCGCTATTGGTTTGATATTTATCCTTTTCTGGATCAAGATGGTAGACATAAATAATATTTTAACAAGGCTTGCCAGAATCAACCTGCTGACTGTTTTACCATTCATACTATTTTTTGCTGTGTCTAATTTTTTCAGGTCAGTCAGGTTAAAATTACTGCTTGGACAGTTCAAAATTCCTCTCAGGAATGTACTATTGCGTAATTATTTGAGCCAAGTCTTCTCTTACATTATTCCGCTTCGGGCAGGGGAGATAAGCAAAGGGGTTTATCTGTCTACCCAATATAAAGTCAATTTTTCAAAAGCATTAATTTGGGTGTTATTGGACAGGTTTTTAGATTTCTGGCTAATTTTGGTAATCACCTTACTGCTTTTGAGTTTTGTTCCTACTAATTTACCCGGTAACCTAAGGTTTACTATTATAGCTTTAGTTGCACCCTCAACTATTATTGCTTTTTTGATAATTTTTGCTCCCCTGTTGATGAAAAAATACTTAAAGGTATTTTGTAAGTTGTTAGTATTTAATACTCTGAAAAAATTATCCATCCAGTTTGTCGATTTTATCATTGATACGACCTCACTTTTAAAAAGGGATTTTCGGGGAATGGGACTGTTTTTGATGTTGACTTTTGGGGCGTTGGTTTCTGATGGGTTAGGTTGGTGGGTATTTTTTGCGGCGGTATTTGAAAAAACAGATTTTATGCCCATATTTTTGGGGTCACTGCTCTCAGCCCTGACTTATCTGATCCCGGCAGCCCCCGGTTATGTGGGGAGCGCTGAAGCCTCCGGGTTGGCAGTTTTTAGTTATGGACTTGGATTAGATGCCACACTGACATCTGTTGCGACTTTGTTAAACCATGGTTTAACCTTTTTTTGCATACTTTCTTTTGGTATTATCTCACTATACTTCCTCAAGTTTGATGTCAGTTTAGTTTGGAAAAAGCTAAAAAATAAATCCTAAATATCGCCTAGATCTACCTTTATCCCAGGGCCGAGACTTGGAGAAAGAGTAATTTTTTTAACCTTAGTTTTGCCAACCGCACCGAGTAGAGCCTTAAAATTGGCAATCAGCTCAGAGTTTACTTGTTTTACCTTACCCAAACCCAGATGGATAACCGGTGCTTCCTTTTCAGTTTTATACTCAATCTTACCACTTTGGAACTCTGTAACAGCCTTTTTTAGATCGTTAGTAATAGTACCGTTTTTAGGATTTGGCATAAGTCCTCTTGGCCCTAAAATTTTTGCCAGTTTTGCAAGTTTTGGCATCCATTCCGGTGTGGTGATCAAAACATCAAAAGCAATCTTACTTTTGGAAATTTGTTCGATTTTTTCATCATCTCCTATTATTACACCCTCATCAGCCAGTGTTTTAACCAGACCAGTCCTGAGCGCACTTGAAGGACCTGTCCTGAGCGCAGTCGAAGGAAAGGCCAAAATGGTCATTTTTTTGCCGGAGGCAAAGGGCAGTAACACCAACCCCCTTAAATTTTTAACATTAGTACTGATATGGATTTCCAAAGTCCCATCATATTTTGAGTAAGAAGTCTCTCTTGCCAAATCGATGGCTTCTTCCAGGGGATAGTTTTTATTTCTATCTACTTTTTCCAAAGCTTTTTGGTATTTTTTAGAACGGATTTTAACACCCTTAGGGTGCGGGCTTTGCTCAGTTTTCTTGCCTGGTTTTTGAGGCTTTTTTCGGTTATCTGTTTTTTTGACCGAAGGCTGATCGTCCTTTGGTTGATTGATAGCAAGCTGTTCTTTTGGGTCAACCTCTTTTTTGGCAGCCTCAAGTTCTTCCGGCGAAGGGTTCACTTTTTTGCGGGGTTTAGTCTGCTTTTTTTCCACAAGAAATGAGTCATCTATGACTGTAATTTTTGTTTTACCCATAGTTGATTGTTAATTTTGTATCTTTACCCCCATTGATCGGGCTGTTCCTTCAACAATTTTCATAGCAGCTTCTATATTATGTGCATTCAGGTCAGGCATTTTAGCTTTAGCAATACTTTCAACCTGAATCTGCGATAGAGTTCCTGCGGTTTCTTTACCGGCTTTGCCTGAACCCTTCTCAACCCCCAAAGCTTTTTTGATCATTTCTGCAACAGGCGGCTCTTTGGTTATAAAAGAAAAAGTCCGGTCTTCAAAAACAGTTATCACTACGGGTAAAATATTCCCCTGTTTGTCTTTAGTTTTTTCATTGAAAGCTTTGACAAAATCCATAATCGGCAGGCCATGTTGTCCCAAAGCCGGTCCAACAGGAGGTGCTGCAGTCGCTATGCCTGCAGGGATATTTAGCTTAATGTAAGTCTTAATTTTTTTTGCCATATTTTGATAACCCTTCGACTCTCATTCGATAACC
>CAZFVS010000119.1:0-2219 GCA_964522265.1 uncultured Gammaproteobacteria bacterium
TATGTTTATGCTGGCATCTTTTTATTTTTATATGCGGATTCAATTCACCCCGGGGGTGAAAAAAATGCAGATATACCCCCGGGGTGTCTCTATAGTTTTTGCTATATTGGCGTTTTTCACAAATGAATTAACGCTGATACTGCCAGCGCTTCTTATTTTATATGAGATCTATTTTGGGCATTTTCTGAAACATAAATTGCAAAATATTAAAACATATTTTCCTTACTTTTTACTTTTATCTTTTTACTTTTTAATTAGGATCTTTTTAGTTCAGGTTCCTTTTAGCAGGGGGGATTATCTGGCTCAAAGTTTTTACCATACTATGCTGGTGATGCCGGGAATCTTTTTGAAGTATATTTATCTGCTTGTTGTTCCCCTAAAACTTTCTTTTTATCACACCATTGCACCCGGTTTTGAAAATTATATGGTCTCTTACACACATTTTGATTCAGTTTTGAAAAAAACGTTATTTGACGAGGATGTTTTATTGTCCCTGATAGGACTTATTGGACTGATAGGACTTATTTTCTGGTTTTTCCAAAAAAACCGGTTGGTTAGTTTTTGCCTGGCCTGGTTTTTTATCACCATGCTTCCGGTGTCCTATATTATTCCGGTAGGTCCTGCTATTTCTGAAAGATACTTATATTTGGCATCATTTGGATTTGTGCTGATTTTAGGCTGGGTTTTTGTTTTGGGAATGCGACACACAGGACCAATAGGGTGTATGAGTCTTATATGTCTGATTAGTCTTATTTTAATCTATGGCAGCTTAACTTACGCTAGGAATAAAGATTGGCAGGATATGCCTTCTCTTTACAAAAGCACGTTAAGGGTTTATCCGCAGAGCCTAATTGCCAGTTACCATTTGGCCGTTTATTACTCAAAGATGGGACAATTTGACAAATCAGTTCCGGCATATCAGCTGGTTGTAGCAATTGAACCAAACTTTTACGAAGCCTATGCAAATTTGGCAAATTCCTATCTTAACCTTGGTAAACCTGATTTGGCAATATCAGAGTATCAAAAATCACTATCGATAAACCCCAATTTTTTGGATAGCTATATAAAATTAGCGGAAATTTATGCAAGAGAGGGAGAAAAAGAGAAAGCAATTATTAATTTAAAAAAGGGATTGGAAATTGATGTTTCACAATATAAAGTCCTTGGCAGTTTAAAAAGCATTGATGAAATAAATTATAAATTTGAGATAATCCGCCAAACACTAAAACAGATAAACACCCATTGAAACCCTTAGTTTATTTGTGATACTCTCAGCTTCAATGGAGCAAGTTTTCAAGTATCTGGATAAAAATAAATATGTAGGGCTTATTGTTGTTTTGGCAGCAACTTTCCTGGTTTATGCAAATTCCCTTCAGAACGGTTTTGTCATAGAAGATGATGTTTATATTAAGAATTGGCAGCTTACTCAAAGTTTGGGTAATATCCCTAAAATGTTTGGCGGGGATACTGCCCCGACCGGTAATTACGGTATCTACAGGCCGCTTAGGGGGGTGTTTTATGCGGTAAGCTATGCAATTTGGGGCGCTTCAAATCCTACAATTTATCATGCACAGGCCCTTTTGGTTCATTTGATTATCACCGGGTTGGTATTTTTGATAGCTTTGGAGATTTTTAAAAACCCCTTCCTTGCTACGCTGGCAGGTCTTTTGTTTGGCCTTCATCCTATTCATACAGAATCTGTCGCTTATCTGACCGCTAACTTTGATGCAGTCTCATACGTCTTCTTTTTTGGTTCGCTTTACTTCTATTTAAGGATTAAAGGACAAAATAAGGATTATAATTTTTATAATAATCATAACTATTATACTTCTTTAGCTCTGGCCGCCCTCGGATTTTTCTATTTTGAAATGACTTTAACACTGCCGTTTTTGATACTTGCCTATGATTTTTGTTTCAGAAGAAAGATGTTTGCAAAGTGGGAGGATGTTTTAAAAATATACGGACCGTATTTTTTTGCAGCAGGAGTTTTTGCTGGAGCAATTGCTGCAGTTCTTTCAATTCCAACAAGAAAGCTTAGGGGTGACTTTTTTGCATTGGCAACTCTTGCCTTTACGTTTTTGGCGTTTGCTGTTTTCAACAACTGGATTGAGGTCACAAGGGGGCCGCTTGGAATCCCAGGCATCCCAAAACCTGAAGTTTTTGGATTAAAATTTTTGGATAATTTTTCGTATTTTGTTTTGACTCTAATTGTTGCAATG
>CAZFVS010000119.1:2229-3436 GCA_964522265.1 uncultured Gammaproteobacteria bacterium
TTTTCTATTCATAAGAATTGTATTACTCCATATGACTGTCAGGGGGGAATATTTAGGCGGAAGTTTTTATCTGACTATGCTGACAATGGTAAAAACAGTTGTAAAATATCTGTACCTTCTGGTATTTCCTTTAAACCTTTCGATCAACCCTCAGATTGCAGACGGCATCTATTCCTGGGTCCATCCTCTGGCCAAAATGGACAAGATCCTTTCCCAGTCAATTTTTAATGCAGATATATTAGCAAGGTTGGTTTTGATAGGAGCAATTTTTTTTGCAGCCTACAGATTTTTTAAAAAACTTCCGATGGTCTCTTTTTCGATCATCTGGTTTTTTGTCTCAATCTTGCCGATCTCCTATATCATCCCTCAGGGCCCAATCATGCAGGAAAGATATATCTATATCGCCTCATTTGGATTTGTCATGCTTTTGGTCTATCTTTTTGATTATTTAAAAAACTATGATTTCAGTAAAGCCAAAAAAAAGTCAAAAGAGATCCGTGAAATATTGCAGCCAGCGTTGATTACATTTCTTATTGTGATCCTATCCTTTTATGCCTTCAGGACATTTACCAGGAACAGGGATTGGAAGGACTCTTTTGCGGTCTGGTCAACTCTGGCAAAACAGTCTCCGCAGGATGTGATAGCGAACTTTTATACAGCCAATCTTTATGCCCAAAACAATATAGATGATTTGGCAACGCAGTATTATAACAAGGCACTGTCAGTAGAATATAAACTTCATGAAGCACATTTTGCTTTAGGAAAAATAGCCTTAAAGCAGGGCAATTTTGACAGCGCAGCCACTAAATTTTATCAAACCCTTGCCATCAATCCCAACTTTATTCCGGCACTGGATGGTCTTGATACAATAAATAGGGAAGCAACTGCTGAAGGAAAACTGAACAAAGAAAATATCTGGAAAGAATGCACACTAGCTACACTTATTTTTTCCTGTCCAACTACATGGAAGATTATCAAAACGAAGGAAGGCCTAAACCTAAAAGATCCTAAGGATGAATTTCATATAGAGATGAGTTTGGATAGCACCCAAGGGGTACAAAATCTGGATGAGTATCTTGCGAAACAGAAAGATACGTATGGTAATTTAGTAAACCAGGGTCTTGCCAATTTCCTGAATTTTAATGCAGCTGTGGTCAAAGTATGGGAGGAACCAGCAGAAGAGGCGACCCAGCCCAAAAAAACCCAG
>CAZFVS010000120.1:0-3401 GCA_964522265.1 uncultured Gammaproteobacteria bacterium
AAAATAAAAGAAAAGAAAGAATAAAACTACTTTGAAATTCTTAACCATTTTTCTCAATTAGGAATTCTCCCAAAGCCAGGTATTTTAATCCGCTTCTTTGCAGAGTTGAGATGGCATCTTCAGGTGAACAGACATTCGGTTCTCCATGTAGGTTAAATGAGGTATTCAGGATGGCTCCGCGGCCGGTTAACTGTTTAAAATAGCTGATTAATTTGTAGTAATCAGGATTGGTTTGTTTGGTCATGATTTGAGGTCTGGTGGTGTAGTCGAAAGGATGGATGGCAGCGGTTATATCTTTGCGGTGAGCAGGTTTGGTATCAAAAGTAATCATCATGTCAGGAGCATCAATATTTTTGTTGTTCATTATATATTTGGGTGCATCTTCCTTGAGAATTGTTGGAGCAAAAGGCATCCAAAAGTCACGGGATTTAATCTCCCGGTTGATTTTGCCGACAACATCATCAGTTGACGGATCTGCCAGAATTGATCTGTTACCTAATGCTCTGGCGCCAAATTCCATCCGTCCTGCAAACCTGGCAACGATCTTTCCTTGGGCCAGGAGTTTGGCTACTTTAAGTTCCGGATCCTTCATACGGGTGACTTTATACTTTGATCCCAGCCTGGCATTTTTAATTGTCCCCGCAATTTCTTTAGCTGAGTATTCAGGTCCCAGATAGAGGCTGCGGAGAGGCTCTAATTTAATTTTTGGGTTTATGAGCTTACAACCCCAATATGCTGCACCTATTGCATTAGACTCATCACCTGAAGACGGCATAATGTAAAAGCTTTTGACACCCGGGAGTTCAGCAATTTTCTGATTTGCTTTAACATTTTGTCCAACCCCTCCGCTAAAAACAAGATTGTGAAGCCCGGTTTTACTGATTGCTGCCTCTATCCATCCGCAAAGGAGCTCTTCAGTTAGCCTTTGAATTGCACCGGCTAAATGATCAAAACGGTGTCTGGGGGCTTTTTCCCTAAGATAGCGTCCCAGGTTATCGGATGAAACAATTGTTTTAAAACTCAGGGTATTTTTGTCAAGAGTTATCATGGTTTTTAAAAACTCATACATTTTTTGGGTTCCATACTCTTCTGCGTATGGGGCAAGTCCCATTACCTTATATTCATGTTCCAAATATTTCATGCCTAACTCCCAGGTAACAGCTCCATACAGACACCCCAGGGAATTATCCTGGGTTGAGGCAGCGATTCTTTTCAACCTGCCGTTTTTGTAAGTTGAGATTGTCGCTGATAGCCCATCGCCTCCGCCGTCGCAAGTTAAAACCAGGACTTCATTAAATTTTTCTGCCATACCGGAGGAGTAGAGAGCTGACACGGCATGGGCGCTGTGATGATCAAAGTAAATATGTTTTTTAGCATTAATCCCGAATCTTTTTTCCAGCAGCTTGGCAGTTTTGGGGAAGAATACCTTTTGAGTTAGTTTGTAGTATGCCATCAATGTTGAGTTATGGATACCGCGGAGGGATTTTATGTAGTATTCGGTATTCATCATTCCAAGCATGAAGTAAATATAGGTGTATTTACCGATATTTAAGAGTTTATAAAGATAGGATTTTTTAAACTCTGCATTATCTGCAGCAGAGCTGGTAATAAACTGGGGAATTCCGCCGGTAAAAACAACCGAATCAATATTTTTCGGGTTAATTTGTGCATATTCCAGACAAAAAGCAATGGCATTAAATGGTATCCCGAATTGATTTTTTACTCTGGTGAATCTTTCTTCCTGAGCGCAAGCTATAATCTTTCCGTCAATAGCTAAGGCACAAGACGCGTTATGTGCTTCATTTATTCCAAGGACTATCATAATTTAGTACAGGATTGAATATTTGCATGGTATTCAATCCTGTTGTAAAAAACAATAGAGCTTTCTCGTGGTTTACCCAAGGAAGAAATGCTAATCCCCTAATGGTATACTACAAAGAATAACACCGTTAAATTAAGATTATGGATTGATTAACTGACTTGTATGATATGAATAACATTAAGAAAGCGATTTATAAACAACAAAATTGTCAGAAAGATTTTTATGTCGAGAAAAATAATATTAGATTCACAAAGACATGGAAATTTATAGTCAGTAAATTTGTTGGGAACGAAAGAATACTTGATATTGGATGTTCAAACGGCGTCTTTTCGGCATACTTAGTAAAAAAGGGTTTTAAGTGTTATGGCTTAGAATTGGATGATAGAGCAATAGATAAATCAAAAAAATTAGGCATTCTTATCAAAAAGGGCGATTTTTTAGAAAAATTGCCGTTTATATCTGAAATGTTTGATATGATTTTTGCCGGTGAAGTTATAGAACATACAATTGACGATGATGGTTTTTTGAAAGAGGTATGCAGGGTGTTAAAACCGGGTGGGTTGTTAGTATTAACTACTCCGAACCTATTATCTTTGGGCAACAGAATACTTATGCTGCTGGGAAAAATGCCCAGATTTGCATATGCACAATATCACTACAGGATATATAATTTACAAACAATTAAAGATAAAATTAAACAATCGGGTTTTCAAATTTTAAAAACAGATTCAAGCTATATAATTATATCTAGTGCGTATAATAGATTTATTGGTTTCTTAAGCGAGAGACTAGCTTCTATCCTGCCTAGTTTCGGAGAGGGGTTTATTGTTTATGCTATAAAATTGCCAGATGAATCATTTCTTGAGTCTTGAGATTTTTAAAGCCCGGAAAAATGAACCGAAACGATTTTGCCCCGTAGTGATAAAAATATAAAAGCAAAATAAAAATTGCAAAAAAAGAGCTACTGGTTTACTCCAAAAGGGGAAATGCTTGATTATAACCCTGATCTTACCTTCATACCAAACATCATTAAGCCATTTTTGAGGCATTGTCCGGGCTGTCAGGGATTGATTGTGATACATAATTGCTTTTGGATAATAAACCACTTTTAAACCCAGTTTCTTAATTCTTAAACAAAAATCTAAGTCTTCAAAATAAAAGGGAAACTTATTATCAAACCCCCCAACTTTATTGAATAGGTCTTTTTTAATCAGCAATCCTGCACCTGATATATAATCAACCTCCTGAATTTTATTATAATTTTTGAGCCTTAAAAGCCTAGAGCTGAGCCTAGAAAGATTAACAGCTCCGTCGGTGAACCTATTTGACTCAGTTTTAGTGATAATTTTTCCTCCGCAAACACCAATCCCTTCATTTTTTAGTCTAAAATCAATAAGCTTTTTTAAAAAATTAAATTCATAAAGGACATCATTATTGGTAATAAATAAGAATTCATTTACAGCATTTCTTGCCGCTATATTCATTGCTTTAGAAAAGCCCAAATTAGACCTTTGGGATAATAATTTTACTCTGGGAAATTTTTCAAGAATGTTTTTAACAGTTTGATCTTGAGAGTTAT
>CAZFVS010000121.1:0-3393 GCA_964522265.1 uncultured Gammaproteobacteria bacterium
CAATCTACGAAAGCTCTTTTAGATCTTGCCGGTATTATTCCTAAAGGAAGCGGATTACCTTTTAATTTATCCGAGAAGCATGATGAATATGCCTGGGATAAGTAAACCGCTGGTTGTAGTCGGAGATACGGATGGTCTAATCGCCATTCTGCATGAAGAAGATTCACACCACCAGGAAGCTGTTGAAACCGTTGTTAAACTACTTTATCATGATGCCCAAACAGTCTTTCCTTTGACTACTATTACAGAGACTATCACTACCTTAATACGTAAACTTAACCAGCCGGATTTGGCTAAGAGTGTGGTAGAAAAAGTAACAAAAGGAGTATTAACAATTGAAAATATTGATACTGATATGTTAAATGAGGCGCTAAAAGTATTTGATCCAAAAGGCAGCAAGAAAAAAACAATTTTTGATGCAATAGTAGTAGCCACTGCCAAAAAATTAGGCAGTAATGTTATTTTCTCTACTGACAATTGGTATTCTAAACTTGGGTTTACTCTGGCAATAAATCTTTTTTAATCAACCTAACCCATCTCTTTGAGTCTGAGCCTGGTTTGTAAAATTTAAAGCTCCTCTAAGGTGACTTTGCCCTCTTGAGTTTTGCCCTGGATAAATTGGAGATAACGCTCTGTGGTTGAAACTCTTTTATGCCCCGCCAGTTTTGAGATTAAAACCAGTGAAGTCCCGGAAGATAGATGATGGGCGATCCAGGTATGCCTTAAATCATTCACCTTTGCCTCTTTAATCCCCGCCAATCTGAAATACCGGTCAATCGCTGTCCTGATATTTCTGATCAGCAAAGGCTTCCCGGTTTTTGTTACAAACAGAGCCTGACTGATACCAGTGCCGGTAGGTCTGACCTCTAGGTATCTTTTTACAGCTTCTTGCGCGGGTTTATTGAGCGGGATGGTTCTTTCAACAGTACCTTCTGCAGTCGGGACATGTATGGTAGGATTAGGGGAGACAGAATCAATATCTGATAAATTAAGCTTTGCCAGTTCTCCGATCCTGATCCCGGTTTGTAAAAAAAGTTCAATAACAGCAAAAATTCTTGCATCAGAGCGGGCTGCATCCCGCAGCGCCCTGTATTCCAGTTCAGTTAAAATCCTAGGTGGTTTATTTTCAAATTTAGGGTGTTCTAAAGCTTTGGCAGGGTCATCTTCTATCAACCCTTCAGACTTTAAAAACTTAAAAAAAGTTTTAGTGGAATTAGTCTTTCTGGAGATTGATTTAGAGGTATAGCCCTCTTTGGACAGTTTGTTCATGAAGGTTTGTAAATTTTCGATGGTGACATCTGAGGTGTTTTCTTTAGCCTGCCCGTTCAAAAAAGAAACGAGTTGATCAATATCTTTACCATAAGCTAATATAGTAGCAGAGGCTCTTGAACGGCCCTTGAGATGTTCGATAAATTGCTGGTGTGCGTTACGTAAATTAGTCATACTTATGTCCCATATAATACACAGAGAGGCCCAAAATGTCAACACCCATCTTAATTTTTATGTCTAAAGTATTAAGCATAGCAGCAGCTCTAGCTTCAGTTTTAATCATTTTTGGCTTAATAAGACAGATTGGTAATGCGCTTGATGCCGGGGAAAGGTTTGACCAAGTAGCCCATGATGTCGGTTCTTTGCAGGAGGAAAACGGAAAACTGATAAAACAATCAGAAGAGATCCAAAAGTATGAGTTTATTGAAAATGTGGCCAGAGATAAACTCAATATGTCAAAATCTAATGAAACTGTGGTAATTATTCCGGAAGAAGATATCCAAAGGATGCTTGATGCTCAAAAACCAACTCCCGAACCCAAACTTGCTAATTGGCAAGGGTGGCTGAAGTTGTTTTTCCGTTAAAGTTCGGCAGACACAGTTTAAACCTGGCTTGGAAAAAACGCAGGTTTTCCGGTTCATAAACAAACTCCAGACCGTTTTTGAGCAGCGGTTGGTCTGAGTGGTTGTTTATCAGGTCGATAATTGATAATGCAGTATACTCAAGATGAGAATCGGAGTAGACTCTTCTGGGTACGGTCAGGCGTACGGTTTCCAGATGAGGATGCCGGTTTTTTCCGGTTTCATGATCCCTTCCCGCAGAAACTGTACCTCTTTCCATTGTTCTCACCCCGCAGTGTTGATAAATAGCAGCAGCCAAAGTTTGGGCAGGGAATTTTTCCCTATCCAGCTTGGGCAGTATGACTTGGGCATCCAAAACAACTGCATGTCCTCCAATAGGATGGATTATCGGGATACCGGCTTTATCAAAGTGTTCCCCAAAACGTTGTACCTGCCCTACCCGGTAAGCGATATAAGCATCATCGGTCATCTCCCTGATTCCTTGTGCCACTGCCTCCATATCCCGCCCGGACATCCCTCCGTATGTATGTAGTCCTTCATAAACCACTACCAGCTCCTTAAGTTTCGTGGCTACTATTTTGTCATTTGTGGCCACAAAACCTCCAATATTAACCAGATTATCTTTTTTTGAACTCATGGTGCAGCCGTCAGCATATGACATCATCTCCAGGAGTATTTTTTTGACAGGTTTAAGTTTATACCCGCTCTCCCTTTGCTGAATAAAATATGCATTTTCCACTGCCCGGGTGGCATCAAAATAGAGAGGTATACCATTTTTTAGCGCAATCTTTCTTAAGCCTTTCAGATTTTTGATAGAAACAGGCTGTCCTCCGGCCATATTTACGCACATTTCTATCCAAAATGCAGCAATATTTTTCGCGCCTTTCCGATCAATCTGCTTTTGCACCTCATCCAGGTCAACATTACCCTTGAAAGGATGTACGCTTTGCGGGTTGTGGCCTTCTTTACCGATGACATCAACAAAGATCCCTCCTGACAGTTCAATATGTTGGCGAGTAGTGGTAAAGTACATATTTTTCAGGACATATTGGCCGGGTTTTATCAGCACCTTAGACAAAAGATGTTCTCCGGCCCGGCCTTGATGGACAGGGATGACATATTTAAAACCATATGTCTCTTGTACAGCATCTTCAAGTTCATAAAAACTGTCAGATCCTGCATAAGATTCATCCCCCAGCATCATCCTGCTCCATTGCTGCTCGCTCATAGCATTGGTACCGCTGTCTGTTAGAAGGTCAATAAAAACATCTTCTGAACGCAGGAGGAAGGTGTTATAGCCTGCTTTATAAATGGCACGATCTCTGTTTTTTTGGGGAATAAGTATAATCGGCTCTACCATTTTTGTTTTGTACGGTTCTGGTAAAGCTATCAGATTATGCTTCATACAAGGGGAATATATCACCGGTTGCCAGGATAGTCAATTTATTCATTTTTGACTTAAAGAGGGTTATGGGTTAGAATATAAAAGTCTACGACGCGGGGTAGAGCAGTGGTTAGCTCGTCAGGCTCATAATCTGAAGGT
>CAZFVS010000122.1:0-3360 GCA_964522265.1 uncultured Gammaproteobacteria bacterium
CAGTTGCCTTTTAACTTGTCAAATCAACCTACCAGGAGTTTTGCACCAAACTCCACCTATAGGAGTTGACAGGTTTTTTCTCAGGTGATACAATACGTTTGTATGGAAAAAGAAGTCAGGCCGAGAATAAGATACAACAGCAAGGTTGATGTAGGTTATATTGAACTTATTCCTATTCCAGATATCACAAAAATTTCCCGGACAGTAGAGGTAACTGACTATATTCGGGTGGATTATGACGGCGATACTCCGGTTGGTATTGAAATTCTCCTGGTTCATCGAACTATGCCTGGTCTTCTTCCTGACCTTGCTATTCTCAGCCACCGCGAATAAATTGGCATTACCGGCCGCTGTGTGATATATTGAAACACATGGCGATAAACAGAAAACCTATTAAACTACCCATCAAAAACCAATTTTTCTCCACCCTTAAAGGATTATCAATTTATGTGATGATCGCCCTTGTTGCACTAATCTTTTTTTCCGGCTTAGCATCAGGACTGCCTGTTGGTGATGAGATTCCATTATCCCAGGTAGTTTCTGAGATAAAAGAAGGTAAGGTTGACAAACTTGAGCTTGAAGGGAACAAGGTCAAGGTTAATTTTAAAGAGCAGGGTAAAGTGGCTACCTCTCGGAAAGAAGAAGGAGAATCCATTTATCAGGTTTTGAAAAACTCCGACGTTGATCCTAAAACCGTCACAATTGAGGTCAAAGATATTTCTCTGCAAAACGCCTGGATTTCTATTTTAGGTACAATCTTACCCATTGTGGTGATGGTTGTTTTCTTCATGCTGATTTTCCGCCAGGCCAAGGACGCAGGCCAGGGCATATTTTCGTTCGGACAGTCCCGTGCCAGGCTTTTTACAAAAGACTCTCCGCAGATCAAATTTGCCGATGTAGCAGGGGTGGAAGAGGTGAAAAGGGAGCTGTCTGAGGTAGTTGAATTTTTGAAAACCCCGGAAAAATTCAAAGCTTTAGGCGCCAGAATTCCCAAAGGTGTGCTTTTGGTAGGTCCTGCGGGAGTTGGAAAAACACTCCTGGCGAGAGCTGTGGCGGGTGAGGCCAATGTGCCGTTTTTCTCAATTGCAGGCTCTGAGTTCATGGAAATTTTGGTGGGGGTTGGTGCAGCCAGGGTGCGTGATATGTTTGCTACTGCCAAGAAAAACGCCCCTTCAATAATCTTTATAGATGAGATTGAATCCATCGGGCGTATGCGCGGTATGGGTATCTCAGGCGGTCATGACGAGAGGGAACAGACCCTCAATCAAATTTTGGTGGAAATGGACGGGTTTACTCCTAATGACCATGTGATAGTTTTGGGTGCCACCAATAGGCCGGATCTTTTGGATTCAGCTTTGGTGCGTCCGGGCAGGTTTGATAGAAGAGTGGTTTTGAGCCTGCCTGATCTGGAGGAGCGTAAAGCTATAATCCAGCTTCACATGAAGGGCAAACCTTTTACTAAAGATGTCAGTATAGAAAAACTGGCGAGGCGGACAGTAGGGTTCTCAGGGGCAGATCTGGCGAATATGTTAAATGAAGCGGCAATACTGGCTGCCAGAGAAAATAAGCAGGCTATTGATATCCAGGATTTGGAAGAGGCAGCAACCAAGGAGAAAATGGGTCCTCAGAGGAAAAGGATGCAGTCTGAAAGGGATAGAAACCTGGCAGCTTACCATGAGTCCGGTCATGCAGTGGTCGGGCATTTCTTAAAACAGGTTGATCCGGTCCACAGGATTTCGATCATCTCAAGAGGCATATCAGGAGGCCATACCCTTTTCCCCCCAACAGAGGACAGGTCTAATGAGACAAAATCACGGCTCCTGGAGCAGATTATTGCTGCTTTGGGAGGCCACGCTGCAGAGGAGTTTGTTTTTAAAGACGTTTCAACAGGTGCAGCATCAGATATAGAGACAGCCACCTCAATTGCCAAACAGATGGTTACCCAATACGGGATGTCTCCCTTGGGTCCTATGAACATCAGCCCCCGTGCTATGTTTGGAATGTGGAGGGGGGAGGAAGGGTCAGAGGCTTCTGAAGAGCTTCAGGCAGCAGCAGACAAAGAGGTGCAAAAGATTTTAGACAACGCCTACAAAGATGCACTGGTTCTTATCAGAAAGCATAAGATTAAACTGGATGAAGTTGCCAAGGCTTTACTTGAAAAAGAGACCCTGGAATCTGATGAATTTGAAAAAATAGTAGGCAAAAAAGTGACAGTTTGAAGATATTTTCTAACTGAATGTTTCAATGTATGTAAATCTGCCTTTTTCATCAAAGGTTACAGATTTAAACAGATTAAAAAACCCTTGTCTGCCTAATAACAAACCTTGGTGTTCCCGGCTAAAGTCTGCTTCTGTCTCATATTTTGTGTTATTTAACCAGATATTTATTTTTGCAGTATAAGCTTTTATTTGTGCTCCACCAATTCCATAAATTATTTTTTCATTCATTTTCTTGAATTTGATACTCAGCATTTCTCCTAGCTGCATTGGGAATAAATTTGTGTCTGAACCTGAATCAATCAGGGCATCTATCAAATTTGTAGGGTTATTATGAGTAGTAGAAAACTTAATTGGGATGAATGGGGTAAATGTCTCTTCCTGAGTGCTGGTTTTGGGATTTATTACAATGCGCGGAAGATATGAGAAGCCTAACTTTGCCATTAAGGTGCGTAATTCCCATTAATGGGCAGGACATGGTGGTATATAAAGTTGTTATCTTTTTGTATTTTTTTAACTTTCTTATCCAGATCATTGATATTTTTAGCAGCTGTAATAACTGTTTTTCTGTCAGGTGATAGGGCTACCCACTGGTTTTGGTATTTTGTTAGTGCATTTGAATGCATAAACTTATTATACTCTTTTTGGTCAAGCTCTTTTAACATTGACAGATGCAGTTCGTGGTAAACTGGGATCAATGAGCCATTTGCCATTTACCCTGCTTGCCTATTTTTTCAACAGCATCTCTGTAACGGTTGATAAATTTTTACTGGTCAAGCACATCCCTAATCCCTTAGTTTATATTTTCTATATCAGTGTAGTTAGCCTGTTGGCACTTTTTCTTTTACCGTTTGCCCGTATCCCCGGCCCCCAGGTTTTTGCTTTGGCGTCGCTTTCAACAATCCTTTGGACAAGCGGGGCCTATTTTCTTTACAAAGGTTTACAAAAGGGGATTGCTACCAGAGTGGTGCCGGTCATTGGGACACTGGTGCCCTTGATACTTTTGCTTTTTGCCTATACTTCCAAAACTGTGGCCATTGACCAGATATGGGCGGCCTCAATTCTGGTTTTGGGGCTTATTTTTATAACTTTGCCTTCTTGGAAAGGGGAAATTACATGGCAGGAGATAGTATTTGAGCTGTTA
>CAZFVS010000123.1:0-3350 GCA_964522265.1 uncultured Gammaproteobacteria bacterium
TCTACTAGTATATAAATAATGTGCTAGTAAAAATGATTACTCATCCGCCAATGGTGGAGCAAGACAATCAGCAGGAAAGACTAGAATCTCTAGAACAACTCGGAAAGACTCGGTAAACCAGAAGTGTCAGAATATCAGATGATCTGTTAAAATACAGATCATGATTAAAGATGTATCTGATCTTGAAGTTTATAGGGAGTCATTGAGGTTATTACCAGAGTTATATAATTTAACTAAAAAGTTACCAAAATCAGAATATGATTTATTACTTCAGGTTAGACGATCTGGTAAATCAATAGCTTCAAATATAGCAGAAGGATTTGCTAAAAGAGTTTCAAGTAAAGAGTTTAAAAGATTTTTGAAAATTGCGATTGGTTCGAGTGATGAAGTAATAACTCATTTTAGAATGATTGTAATTGTACAACCAAAGTTAGTTTTTGAAGCTAAAGAAATGGCTAAAAAATACAAAATCTTATCAAAAAAAATAAACTCTTTGCATACTCATTGGCAATCTGGTGGTATTTTCCGATTATCTGATACTCAGATCAACTGAGTTATTCAGAGTTTTTCTGGAAATCTAGAATCCTCACAGGCCATACGCTAGACCCTGAGCGAAGTCGAAGGGAAGATATGGTCGGACCCCATTGGTGACAATGGGAGCTTGCAAGATATAAATTAGCAAGTTCTGTTTTAAATCAACAGATAACAATAATGTCGGACTCTATCCAGTATGGGCGTTTTGATACTTGAGGGGAGTGGTCTCTAGTACGAGAGGACCGAGACGAGGCAACCTCTAGTGTGCCGGTTGTGCTTACAAGCGCAGCGCCGGGTAGCTACGTTGCTATATGACCCTTCGATAAAACTCAGGGTCATCCTGAGCGAAGTCGAAGGATGATAAGTGCTGAAAGCATCTAAGCACGAAGCAGACCCCAAGATTAGGTATCTCCAAGACCCCTGGAAGACTACCAGGTATATAGGCTGGCGGTGTAAGTGCAGTAATGCATTTAGCCAATCAGTACTAATGGTCGAGTTTGAGATTTTTTGACAGTAGCTTTTCTAGTTTGGATTAGGTTTTAGATTTTTGATATCGGATTTGTCCGACATCTGACTTCTGATTTCCAACATCCGGACTCGTCGTATTCACATTTTAAGGCACAATCAACCCTAAATTTCTGGTCCTTGAATTTTGGAATTTTTGTGTAGTATTATTAATGTATGCAACAAAAAGGCTTCACCCTGATAGAACTTTTAGTAGTAATCAGTATAATCTCAATATTGTCAACTATTGGATTTGTTACTTACCAATCAGCTCAGAAATCATCCAGGGATGGCAAAAGGATTGGGGATATACAGGAGATCCAAAAAGCCCTGGAACAATATTATGCGGTTAACGGCAGTGTTTACCCCGGTAGTGGTGGAGCAGCAGGAAGCTATCCAACAAGCGTCAATAGTTATTTTCAAGGCAGTGTTGCGCCAAAAGATCCTGGCGGAACAGATTATACTTACAGGATCTGTGCCACTACAGGTGTAGCAAAATACATTATCTGCTCTACCTCCATGGAGGCTTGCACAGGTTCTAAATGTAATGCTGCAACCCCTATTCCTGCTGATGCATGTAGCGGGTTTACTGCCGGAACTGCAGCCTATTGTGCTTCCAACTTATCTAACTAGACTTTTGGCCTTTGATTTTTGGCATTTAACTTTGTATAATATACCCCTGGTGGTTTGAGCGAAGTGGTCCGACCTGACAAAAAGATGCACCCTTGTGGTGTGTCTCCATCCCGAACTCAGTCGTCAAACACTTCAGCGGGGACGATAATGCATTCGCAAGGGTGTGTGAAAATACCTCACTGCCAGATATGAATGGCACAAATAACAATGGCCGAACTTCTGGCCAAACAATCCCAAGAAGTACAAACTAAATCTTTAAAGATCTTCCGGGGTCAGGAAGTTGAAGGGGAAATTATAGCCCTGTTGCCCCAAGAGTTAGTATTGGAATTGGGTACTAAATCAGAAGGTATTCTTCCAAAAAAAGAGCTTACTAAAAATGAGCTGGAGTCTTTAAAGGTAGGCAGCCGTCTTAAAGTATTTGTTTTGCAGACTGAAAACAATTATGGTCAGGTTGTCTTAGGGATGCAGAAACCTACGCAGCGCCTGGCAACTGGTTTTGGAAAGGCTGGGCAGCGGTCTCAAAATTACAGTGAAAAGAAAAATTTCCAGTGGAAAAAATTTGAGAACGCTTTAAAAAATGGAGAGGTTTTAAAAGGAGTAGGAGTGGAAGCAAACAAAGGAGGATTAATAGTAGAAACAAACGGCATAAGGGGTTTTCTCCCATCCTCCCAAGTGATTTTGTCCCAGGCAGCTGATTTAGAAAAACTAATCGGTCAGGAGATATCACTTATGGTTTTGGAGGTTGAGCCGAATCAAAATAGGTTAATTTTTTCACAAAAAACAAATATAACAGAAGAGCTCAAAAAGGAACTTGCTATATTAAAACCAGGAGATGCTGTTGACGCAGTAGTGGTTTCAGCACTGCCTTTTGGCTTATTCGTCAAGTTGGAAAACCCCCTCTTAAGCGATATTGAGGGACTGGTCCATATCTCCGAAATATCCTGGGAAAAACACGAAAATATTCCGCCGGAATATATTCCGGGTATGAAAGTGTCAGCCAGGGTTGTCTCATTAGACCCGGTTACAGGACGTGTTAATTTATCTATTAAACAGCTCAAAGAAGACCCTTTTGACAAAATAGCTGAAAAACTTCATCCTGATGATATAGTTAAAGGTAAGGTTAGTAAGATTAGCCCGATGGGCGTGATGGTCGATTTAGGAGCAGGACTGGCAGGATTAATCCATGCTCTAAAGACAGAGGGGGATACTCAATATAAGATCGATCAAGAAGTTACCTGTTTGGTTGACAGTATTGATGTTGGCAAAAGAAGGATCAACCTGGTTCCTTTTATCACTACTACCAAGGGGTTAATATATAAATGAATCTTCCACGGGCTTACGCCCGTGGTATCTTCTTGTTGCTCCGCTTCGCGGAGTACTCGCTTCGCTCGTAAAAACTTCATCCACAACCTCAACGGTTGTGGTATTGCGTTTGAACAATAAAGTCGAACAGGAGCGAAGAATATTGAACTGCTCCTGCCACTTGCAAATTCTATCATAAGCGAAGCTTGGAATTCTCGCTACGCTTCAAATTCTAGAAAACTGGAAAATAGGAACGTTATTATGTTTTTTGAGGCTAATATTGGATTTGCATTAAAGAAAAGTTTGTGATAATATACTTTTATCACGATGAGAGGACTACCAAAGGGTTTCGTCCCGAGGGAATGCCTCTCTTTTTT
>CAZFVS010000124.1:0-3305 GCA_964522265.1 uncultured Gammaproteobacteria bacterium
AGGCTGAGATTTATGTTTTGAGCAAAGAAGAGGGTGGAAGGCACACCCCATTTTTTAAAGTCTACAGGCCGCAGTTTTATATCCGGACGACAGATGTGACAGGTGAGGTGCAGCTACCAGAAGGTGTTGAGATGGCTATGCCGGGAGATACAGTCAAAATCGTAGGGAAACTGATCACCCCGGTTGCTATGGAAGATGGTTTGAGGTTTGCAGTTAGGGAAGGTGGGAAAACAGTAGGAGCAGGTGTGATTACCAAAATAATTGCTTAAGCCCTCTGTCATCCTGAACTTGTTTCAGGATCTTCCAAACTTGGAAGATTCCGAAATGAATTCGGAATGACCAATGCCATATGAGCCGAAAGGCTCTTTTTTAATAGTATCTGCTCAGAAGGGGGTGAAACAAAATGCCAGAAAATAATGAGTCAAGAATAATAAAGTTATCAGATTTGGATGCGGGTTCTTCGAGAGAATTGCTAGATGCAAAACTTAAAGCATTAAATTCCCATACACAGAAAGTAGTTGATTTTGTAGGAATAGTAATATATTTTAGAAATCAACTTAACAGAGTTTTTGATGAGCCAAATATGAAAGATGTTTTTGCAGAAGCAAGTTTAGAAAGAGCTAAATTAGTTGCTGTTCTTGCAGCTATGGATCTTGTTTTAGGATACAGAGATTCCCAATCTGTTTTAGATGAATTATTAGATTCAACTGCTAAACTTACAAAAAGGCTACCATTTGATATGTCCATAATGAATGAGTAGGAAAGATGGGATTTTGAAGTTTGGGGAAAAGAAAAATAACGTAACTATTCAGTTCTTGCCAACACTCACCTGGAAGGAGTCCATACGGCCACCTTCCAGGTGGGTCCTGACTCCTGGAAGGTGGAGTTACTGGAAAAAACTGAACTCATACAAAATAACCCATAGATTATTTTTGATGGTTTGTGGTACAATAGAGCACATTGAAAGGTTCAAATGGCAAAAGGACGCATCAGAGTTAGACTTAAAAGTTATGACCATAGAGTTTTAGATGCTACTTGTGAGCAGCTTTTAGATACTGCTCTGCGCACAGGTGCTAAAATTGTCGGGCCTATCCCCCTTCCTACTAAACGCTCCAGAATTACTGTCCCCCGCTCGCCTTTTAAACACAAAGATTCCCAGGAAGCTTTTGAAATAAAAACCCACAAAAGAGTGGTAGATATTGTAGAACCAACTGATAAGACAATTGATTCTTTGATGCATCTCGAGCTACCAGCAGGAGTGGACATTGAGGTAAAAATGTGAGTTTTGTCTCGCAACAATTGTCTTGATTCTCGCTACGCCTGCCTGACGGCAGTCAGGCTCGAAATGAGCCTCAAAGATTCGTCTCTTTCTCGCTACGCTCGAAATAAAACAATAGATTCACTAATGCATTTGGAATTACCAGCAGGAGTAGACATTGAGGTTAAGATGTGATTGAATAAATTATGAGGGTTTTTAATGAGAAAGGGGTTGCCCATACCCTTTTTTTAATAGCAGTTATTGGGATAGTAGCTTTTTTAGCGATAGCTTCATCAGCTGATTTTAAGAATAGGTTGTTCGGTCAGCTTTTCCAAAAGCCTCAATCCAGAGCAGCTTCTGATCCAATCTCTAGTCCTATTACTTCAACTCCTACTCCAACACATACTCCTACACCTACACCCCAGGCTGCTTCTAAAAGAGTATTTGTTACCAAAACTACATACAATGGTAACTTAGGAGGGCTTTTAGGAGCTGACCAAAAATGTATGGCTGCAGCACAAAGTGTCAATTTAGGAGGTACATTTAAAGCCTGGCTTTCTTCATCAACAATCTCTGCTTCGTCAAGACTCGCCCATGCCGCAGTCCCGTATAAATTATTAAACGGTACAATAGTTGCCAATGACTGGACCGATTTGATAGATGGTAATTTATCCGGAGCAATCAATATAGATGAAAGTAATGTCCAGTTAACAGGTATAAAATTAGTTTGGACAAATACTAAATCAGATGGTAACATCAGTTCTTTGGATGGAAAATTCTCAATGTCCTGTAATAACTGGACGGTGCGGGATATTAGGACTGCTAGGGTTGGCAATACAAATGCAATCAATAATGCGTGGACAAATTATCCTACCAGATCTTATTGTGACGGGAATGGCAGGCTTTATTGTTTTGAGCAGTAATTTCTAAACTGGTGTTTGACAAACAGGGTAATCTTTTTTATCGTAAGGTTAATGCCCGTAATTAATTTAAATTGCATTAAGTCTGAAAAAGGAGCGGTTTCTTCTTTAATACTCATAAGTATAATTGCCTTAGTAATTTTTTTGCTTTTCTCAAGTTTTGTACCATTTAAGGATAAATTATTTGGCTTTATCTATCAAAAGCCTGTTTCTGAAGCTAAAAAAGCAGATAAAGAAGTAAAAAATATCGTTTCAGATAATAGATTTGTATTTGACTTTACTAACCCCTCTGATGCAGCTCTTTGGGTCTCACAAGTTGACCCACCTTATGAAACTTATGCTGACCCGCAACATAGCAGAAAAATTAAAGTTACTCCTACTACAGTTGGAATTTCTAACTTAAAAGTAGAAAATGGATATTTAAAATTTAAAGTTTTATCTAACTTTGCTGAAATAAAGGGTCCAAGAAATTTAAATATTCATATCCAAGATATGAGAGCAGGTAAATTACCTCAGGTAAAAACAGGCCAGTTTAGGATCAGAGCCCAATCTGACGGGACTGGTAAAATTATCAAGGCTACAAATACAACAGGTGAAATAGGGGAAACAGGCGGGATACAAGTTTGGATGTATTACCATGATCCTGATAACGAAATTGACCAGGATCTATGGAATATTTATACTACCCCGGTTTACCGCAACTCCCAAAAGCCTGGAGTAATAATGTTTGATACGTTTCATGATATTGGTGGTTGGGAAAAATATCCGGATGACACTAATAAGTTTTTGGGGCTAAATGCTTATATACAAGGTTACTCAATAAGATTGACCAACTTAAAAGACCAGGAGATCTGGGTTGATTACTTAGGTTTTATTGATAATTCTTATCCGGATAGAGGAAGAGCGGATAAAGACTGGGGTAAAATAGGGGTGCGTGCCAGATAAAACTTCATAACACATCGCAATCCTTGTATACGCAAAGTTGCATTTGTGCGTGGATCTGTGTTAAAATCTTATAAGGTTATGTAGTCAGTAGATTGTGCGTCCTGAGAAACCTAAGGATACGACAATTTAAGATAAACTCATTTAACTCGAGTTTGCAACTCTCAGCGTGAAGCGCGAACTTG
>CAZFVS010000125.1:0-3225 GCA_964522265.1 uncultured Gammaproteobacteria bacterium
CTTCAAAATTTAAGCTTTGTAAATATTGCAACCCTCCCTGTTCTCTTTCAAAAAAAGGGGCAATCCCCACTATTTTATACCCAAGATGTTCAGAGACCCTGGCTGCCTCCCCCGAGGAAATTCCTTCAGTGAGGACATCTTCAATCAGCAAAAGGTTTCCTGGATACGATGGTTTAATGCGGGATACAATACTTCTTTTGCCGCCTAGCGCCTGCGCCGCTTATTGATGAAACAGCATCTATTAGCTCCTCTTTTATTAAAAAATCAGCATAAGGAATCCCGGTGATCTCTGCATATTTTTTAGCAAAAGGTAGTGTGCCTTCCGGCACCCCTGTCACAAAGTCCGGTTGTTTGGAAAATTTCAACCCACTTAAGGCCTGGCTGATGTTTGCCACCAGATCTTGGGGCAGATTCCTCAAATTGATGTAATAAGGCGAAAGCGGAGCAAAAGGGTCTTTTTCATGTTTTTTTAACACAAATTCCCCCGGATGGACCGGAAAATCAATCGGATGGGTATCCCTGAAGTTTTTGGTAAATCTGGCAGTCTGTTCCTGGGTGTCTTCATCAATGTAGATCTCCCGCCTTCTGACAGGCGCCCTGGTTTTTGTATTTAAAAGCTTGAGGATAAGTTCAGCCTGTTCAGTGCGCATTTATCTGGGATGTCATCATCTCTGCAGCAGCCCTGATATCTTTAGCCCCGTAAATTGCCCGTCCTACAATTGCATGCCATCTTTCTCCCGCAACTTTAGCCATCTCAGAGATCTTCCCGCCCTGTGTTATAAATCCGGGGCTGTAAAGAGTAATTTTAGATTTTTGAGTAGAGTCTTGAACAAGGCAACCACGCAAATAATTCCGGTATTGTTGTACAAGTTCCGGTTTATTGCCGGGAACTACAAAATCAGTTACCCCAAGCATAGCTGCCAGATTATAAATGCGGAATGGAGTGTTCCAACGAATATAACCGTCCTCATCCTCAGAAAAATTTTTATGGGTCATGTGGCCTCCCACCAAAACTTTCATTCCCTTGTCCTGGCAGGCTTTTATCCATGATTCCTGGGTTTTCGGGCCTGCGAAAGGGAACAGGATTACCCCATCTACTTTGGATTCAGCACAAACTTTGGCAAACCTTGCTCCCATTTCCGGGATATCATTGCCGGCTTTCTGGTGGTCATAGACGATTTTTGTATTGGAATGGAATTTAACGTGTTGGGTTAAGCTGGGGAGTCCATATTGCAGAGCCAACTCCAAGCCTATTTTATAGGCGCTGATGCCTAAAACAGGTGCAGTTTCCTTAAGCAATCTGTCAAATTCATTGATACTTGAAACATCGCAGGCTACAATTATACTGTTGTCAGCGGGGGTTAATCTCTCTGCCATGGTTTAGTTATTGTAAGAGGTTACCTTAAACAGTTAATTTTTGTCAATATGTCTCTGCAGGTGTTCTAAATCTGGACTGTTAACAAAAATTTGCTTTTTGGGAATTATTGTAGTAATATATAAGCAGTAAAGATCGGGATGGCTACCGACCCAACGTAACCATTCGTTGCTTAAGAGCCCTCGGTTCCACTAATACTGGAATACCCGGTCTTTTTTGTTGGAAAAATTATCTCTAAAATTTCTTTAAAATGGACTACTTTTGAAGGTTTTTGTTGTTTCTTAAATATCTTATATCCTAGATTATGAGCAGATGAAGTTTTACCTATTAAACCAAACTCAATATTTTCTGGAGCAGTTTGTTTATGCTCGCTGTAAAATTTGAGAATTAATAGTTTAATGAGACCTTCTTGCCCAGGATATTCTTTATCTATAACCACTTTACTTTTGGGCTGTGTGTGAAGCATAACTATATAAAGTAAAGCTGAAAAAACTTCATAAACATATTGTCTTTGTTTGTCGAAAATAGCCCTGAAGGTGCTTTGGGTTATGATTATGATTGGATTTCTCACGAAATCCATGCTTCATGACTGATATCCCAAAAACAGGTGGGCAGAACCTGCAAGAAAATCTGCCAGGAGCTTGAGAAGGTGAGAATTGGTCAAAGGCCTACAAGCGGTCTGGAAACCGGTCAAGCCTGATCTGGCTCTTCAAAAGCCGGGGTGCCTCACCGCCCCCGGCTTTTTTCATACACTACCCGTTCATTTTGCATAAGCACCTACAGCTTCAGTGATATTTTTAAAACCGTGGGTTCGCAGCTCTTTAGCCAAACCCTTATTCAGATTATAAGAAAAATTGGGTTTTGAGTAATCTTTATGAACAAAGTATGTATAGAATTGAAATACTCTTGCACCGCCATAACTTAAGGCTTCGAACAGGTCTAACGAAGATTTTCCCAATCCACCGGCTGCAAAAATTGGCAGCTTACCTTCAGTATGCAAAAAAACGTGATGGCTTAAGCCTAGAGATTTTGACCTAAGATATTTTCCCGCATATCCTCCCGGCTCATCTTTGTGTTTTCCACGGATCAGCCCTTTTATAGTTTCGTCTGTAGTTGTATTGGAAACTACAAATCCATTGATGTCGTGTTCCAGTGCAGTATCCAAAATTTTATCAACCTGGAAGAATGTTAAGTCAGGAACCAGTTTAATAAGAAGCGGTTTATATTCCTTCTTTGCTCTGCGGATGTTTGACAGTCGTTTTAATACCTCAGGTAAGGTTTGCGGCTGCAAAATTCCTAGGCTATCTTGAGTATTTGGGGAGATTGCCAGAGTAAAGATATCACCCAATTCATATATATTACTATAGGTAAGTGCTAAATCAAACAGCGCGGTGCCCTTGTCAAAACTTGGTTGATTGACACCAAAATTTAAGAATATATTAAAGTCTCTCTGTTTCCTTGGAGTATATTTTTGAAACAGCCGTTTAGTTATTACATGCAGGCCTTCACTTGGGTAACCCATTCTGTTAATCATACCTTGGTCGCCTTCTAGCATGAACACCCTTGGCCTTAGTGTTCCAGCATAAGGCCATCTGGGAATGGTGCCGATATCAGGAGGCAAGCCCAAACTGGTCAGAGACTTATAAACCCTGCCATTTTTATCAAAACCGGCAGCGATCATGCAAGGCTGTTTAAATTTTAACCCGAAAATCTCCTGTTCCAATATCGGATCTTGGTATGTAAAACATTGGGTTAGGAACTTCCTTAAAAGTTGGTTGCCTTCAATATATCTTTCCATGAAATTCAAGGTCCGTTCATGGGCAATTTCCCTGTCTTGTTTTGCATTACCG
>CAZFVS010000126.1:0-3159 GCA_964522265.1 uncultured Gammaproteobacteria bacterium
AATTTAAAATCACAACCGCAACCTTTTTCATTAAATTAGTTTGTTTTTAGCCCGTTCAATAAAGGCTTTAAGAGGATTTTTGGAGAGATTGCCGTATTTCAACCAGTAACTAATTTCCTTCCCCGCCTCTTTAAAGGCGGTTTTAACCTCATCAAAACTTGGATCTTGCTTTATAAATTCTCTCATCTCCCAGGTTTTAAGATAAACTATTAAAAATGAAAAACTTTGAAGACCACTAAGCGCTAAACCATGCAAACCGTCCTCATATCCCTTGTTTGCAAAAAACCTGCCTAAAAATTCTCCCAAGGGTTTGTTAATTAAATCGATCCATTTAAAATCATACCCATCCTTGATCAACTCTTCGGCCTGTATCCCGGTGTAACGATCCATTCTGTTTAAAAACTGGGAAATACTGCTATAGTGATGATGAATTATAGCCCATCTTTCTTCATCCGGAAGCCTCACCCCCTGACCTTCTGTTTTAGGAGGTCTGTGGATCCTATCGCTCCACAACACCTTCCCGGCTTTAAAAAACCTGATGTTGTAGTCAGGCCACCACATCGAGGCTTTCATCCATCTGCCAAAAATTATATTTTTTCTTGGTACCTCTAAATAAGTAGTTACACCGGGATTGGCAACTAAATATTTCAGTTTATCTGCCAGCCCGGAGGGAATTTCTTCATCAGGGTCAAGTACTAATATCCATTCATGTGAAGCTTTAGAGACAGCAAAATTCCTGGCCGGTTCAACATAGTCTAATCTTTTGTGAAATATGATCTTTGCCCCCATCTTTTTGGCAACTACAGCCGAGTCATCATCTGAGTGCATATCACAAATCAGAATTTCATCCGCCCAAGCCACAGAATTCATCACACGCCCTATGTTACTTTGATCATTTAAGGTATTGATAACTACCGAAATTTTTCCATTCATATATCAGTCTTCCTCTTTAGGTTAATCTTAATATGACTCCCGCCCGGTATCAAGTTGCGAACTCTCCCTTCCAAAAAACCATGGCTTATCTTAATAAAAAAAATAATATTGATTAAAGATAAAATCCGCAAAGCAATACCTCCATTCCAAATTAATATCTCATTGAAAAAACCTATACTGGACGGGAACTTAAAATCCCGGTACATATTTATCCAAAAAATTAAACTTAACACTACCCAATACCTAAATAGCCTTGGATAATAAATCGTAACAAATAAACCTGAAGTAATACCGGCAAACAGATACCGCTCAAGCATATTGGTCAAAAATAACCAGCTTCCCATACCTATCATAAACATCGAAAAAAAGGTAGCTTTATATCTGTCTTTTTCATGCTTGATAATAGAAAACGAAATTAAATTCAAAATAATAAAAACAGCATACCCCCAAATTTTTGCCTGTATAAAAAGAAGTTGACTATCCTGCCCCATAGCTTTAAATCCAACCAGCAAATGCCAAAAATTTAGGGCATTGACAGAAACTCTAAACTCCGATTTAAAAATTACTTTAGGGATAAGGGTACTATTTATAAATTGCCAAAGATTTTGGTCGGTAAATAAAACAAGAGACAACAGAGTAACCCCTAAAGCCAACCCCAATCCCACCACTAACTCCCAAATTTTAGGTTTATTGAGAATATAAATATAAAAAAAAATCGGGACAAAAATTACGGATGTAGGTTTAATGCCAACACTCACAGCAAGCAGTATCGGGGCTAAAAAAAGGGTCCTTTTTAATATAAAATTACGGGTTTCCCCTATCAAAAGAAGAAAGGCCCCTAAAAGAAAAAGGTAACCTAGCTGGTCATATTGTCCCCAAAGAGACGACAGATACCAACTAAACGGTAAAAAAAGGAACGCTAAGGCATAAAAAATCGAAGTCTTTGGATTAATTCTCCTGGCGATTTTATAAATAATTACTGACAAACCTAGATCTGCCAGAATCGCAATAAATTTTATTGTTAGGATAAAACCCGTAGGAAATGATGTATCCCGAAAAAGCGCTGTCCCAAACCATTTGACAAAATCAAACCACCAAATCAGATGGCCCGGAGCCAAATGATAAACAGCTATAACCCAGGCTATATGAGAAAATAACCAAACAGCCTGTTGATAGATATAAAAAGCGGCTGTATAGATAATATTTGCCAAGGGTGGTTGAGTAGGCCAGGAATAAACCCAAACTGAATTCTCATAAAAATTCCTGAAACCATGTTTATAAATCCATTCTCCCCATCCTGCTATACTTAAAAGATCTGTATGAAATCCTAAGTTTATTAAAAATAAACGTAAAATCAGTCCCAAAACCAACACTAAAAATATCCGCTTAATCATTTATCACCTTAAATATCTTTACACCGCTATTTTCAAAGATTTTTTTTATCCCCATTACCCCTTCATCCTCATTAAAATTTTGGGATTTTAAAACATAAATATATGAAATATTATTCTGTCTCAAAATTTCTTTATCCCGTTCTTTTATATTTACAAAATCTCTTTCCAGATTTAGTCTTCCTTTATAATCTACACCCAGAATCTCCAGATTAATTGTATCCTCCAAAAAAGTAGGATGGTTTGAGAATGCCGAAACATATGCTGTTGATGTATAAACAGCTAGAGGAACTGGCTCCTTATATTTTTTTCTGAGTTTCTCATCAAAAGGTAGGGTTAAAACAGTTCCTTGAGCCTCTTTCTTCAAAAATTCCAGCGCCTCTTTTTCCTCTGCAGGCAATCTTGCAGGAGGTCTTGCCGGTAAATATTGGTCCAGTGCATTTATAGATGTAGGGATGGTTAAAAACACTATCAATACCACAAAAATTCCTCCCTTCTTACTACCTAATCTTTGCCAAATTTTTACAATAGTTATAGTTGCATAGAAATTCAGGATAAAAATTGTGTAATAAAAAAACTGGATGATATTCCAATTATTGCCTTTCTGAACAAATATCAAAGTCAAAACTAAACCCAAAACAGCCATATAAAAAAGGAGCTTCTGGTTAAAAATTTCTTTAAAACTGGCAAAACTTGTTATCCTTGTCCCGAGATTTCCGGCCAAAAAAATCACCAGACCTATCAGGTTTCCGGCTACGATTTTATAAAAAACTTCTGAGTGAAGAATTAAGCTAAACCTCTCCCATCCCAACCTGTCTTGAAAATCAACCATAGA
>CAZFVS010000127.1:0-3157 GCA_964522265.1 uncultured Gammaproteobacteria bacterium
TGATCCGGGATCCATCTTTTTAGGATGGATTCCCGCTTCCGCGGGAATGACATTGGGAAGAACTAATTAGTTACCACCTAACAATTATCCTTCTTACGGAGGAAGAGAGATGAACTAAAATGTCATGGGGTAAAGTTTCGCAAATTTTGGCGCTTCCCTCAATAGAATTAGGTTCTGTCCTGTTACCTGAGTAAACTGTCACTTCCTGACCAATGTATGGATTATCAATATGTGAAATGTCAATGGTAGTAATGTTCATACTAATCCTACCCAATATTGAGCATTTTATACTATCCCGGCCAGAGGCCGATACAAATACAGCTCCCTTGTTTGACAACCTCCTATCAACCCCATCGTTATATCCTATCGGAAGAACAGCAATAGTAATATCTTTGGGTGCCATATAGGTACCATCGTACCCTATTTTAGAACCTTTTTTAAGCTTTTTTATCTGGATTATTTTGGTTTTTAAACTTAAAACACCTTTCAGATGAAACTTATCATTTAGTTCTATCCCATAAATTGCCCTGCCTACCCTGGCCAGATTTGTACCCTTTAAATATCCGTTCATCAAACCTCCTGAGGCTGCTATATGCCTCCATTTTGGTTTAATCCCCAAATTTTCACAGATTTTTAATGCTTTCTGGTAATTTTGCAACTGTTCTTTGGGTTTTGGGTCTTCTTTGCCGGAACTTGCCAGATGGCTCATCAGCCCTTCTATTTTAATATCAGGCAGTTGCTTTATCTCTTGCATGAAATGTAATAAACAGCTGTTTGCCCCAACTTTACACTTTTTACTTTTCACTTTACACTTTATTCCCACCCCTTCCCTATTCATTCCAGTATCTACAAACACATGAATCCCGGCGCCTTTTTGGTATCTATTTATAGCTTCAACTTGTTCTAAATCCCAAACAGTATATGAAAACGGCAGTTTTTTGGTTTTTAAGTTTTGCGGGTCAACATATCCCATTATCAGGATAGGGGTTTTAATTTTAAGTTTGTAGAGTTGGTAAGCTTCGAAGATACTGTCAACACAAAAAAATGGAGGATTTAAGACATCCAAAACAGTAGCAATCTGACTCAAACCATGACCATAAGCATTACTTTTTAGTACAGGTGCTATTGATATATTAGGATTTAGTTTATTCAAGAATTTGTAATTATCCTTTAAAGCTCTCTCAGAAATCTCAATTTTGTTTAAAGGCTGATAAGATTGCAGCCTTAAGATTTTCCGTATTAGTTCTATCATTACCCGCTGATAATAGCATATTTGACCTGATTTTGGGCATTTTAGGGGTTGACAGTTAAATATGTGTATGCTAATGTGTATGTGTATGTTAAACAAAAGGACACAAATTTTATTTGATAAGGAATTTTGGAATAAACTTAATGCGTTTGCTAATGCTCAAAACACATCTGTGGGAGAACTTATCCGAAGTGCTGTAAAAAAAGAGTATGGAGAACAACTTCTAAAAGCAGGGCGGGGAAAAGCAATTGAAAAAATTGTAGCTTTTAGAAAAAAATACGGGGGGAAATTTGACACAGGCGAAGATAGTGTCACTCTTATAAGAAGCATGCGGAAAGAAAGAACTAAGCATTTGTTAAGTTTAATAAATTTAAAGGTATGAGGCTCGTTGTTGATGCATCGGTAGCTATAAAATGGTTTTTTAAAGAAAAAGGCCAACAAAAAGCACAAAAGATCCTAAATCAAATAACTTTGGGTCAAATTGATGCAGTAGTACCTGAACTATTCTTTTATGAAATTGGTAATATCTTTTTAACTAAGCGTACCGGATCCAGTCCGGTAAAAGATGCCGTGGCCATTTTCCAAGACCTGCAGTTTGAGACCAAAGGGGATACATTAACTCACCTTGGTAATATTTTTGATTTAGCTGCTGAATATTCCCTTTCGTTTTACGATGCTGCTTATTTGATATTAGCAATCCAGGAAAATTGTCAATTTATTACTGCAGATAAAAAACTATATCAAAAAGTTTCCAAAAGTTTCCCTCTCATGAAACTACTTTAAAATGGCTGAATCATCTTCCCTACATTAATCACCAGCTCTACCAACCTATTGGCATATCCCCATTCATTATCATACCAGGCAAAAATTTTGAGCAAGTCACCGTCAACAACCTGGGTTAGGCTCAGGTCAACTATGGCTGACTCACTGCGTCCAACTATATCAGAACTAACCAGCGGATCCTCTGTCCAGGCTACAATCCCGCGCCACAATGGCTCTTCTGAGGCTTCTTTAATCGCCTGATTTACAATCTCAACTGTTACCTTTTGACCCAGTAAGAATGTGAAATCAGAGATAGACCCTACAATTATAGGAACACGGATTGCCCGGCCGTCAAAAAGCCCTTTAAGTTCAGGGATTGCTTCTGTTGTCGAGATAGCTGCACCCGTTGTGGTGGGAATTATATTTGAATATGCTGCCCTGGCTCGGCGGAGGTCATCCGATTTTCCCCCTGGAGGCGGGCCGTCAACTAAATTCTGCTCTGCAGTCACGGAATGGATGGTCGTCATAAGGGCCTTTTTAATGCCGAATTTAGCATTTATTATGGCTGCTACGGGGGCAATGCAGTTGGTGGTGCAGGAAGCGTTATTGATCAGGTTTTCACCCTGGTAAGCATTGGCATTTACCCCGACCAAAAAAGTGCCGATCGTACCCCCCTTAGCAGGAGCAGATAAAACCACTTTTTTAGCTCCAGCCAGCAGATGCTGTTTCATCCCCGCCTCATCTGTAAAACGGCCTGTTGATTCTATAACCACATCAATATTGAGGTTTTTCCAGGGCAGTTTGGTAGGATCCTTTTCAGCGTAGACAGGATATTTCTTCCCATCGATGATCAAATTTGAGGTATCCGAAGAAACGTCTTTATCCCATTTCCCGTTAGCTGTGTAGTATTTTAGATGATGGGCAACAACTTGAGGGGACTTCAAGTCATTAACAGCCACAATTTCAATATCCTGGGGATGTTCCTCCAACGCTGCTTTAAAAGCATTCCTGCCGATCCTGCCAAAACCGTTGATTGCGACGCGTATCATAATCTCATGTTAGCCCATGATGGAAATGTTTGTCAACGAGTCCCAACGTAGCTGTTCAGGAGTTTCCAAAAAGTTATGATGTATCCAGGTAAGCAAG
>CAZFVS010000128.1:0-3149 GCA_964522265.1 uncultured Gammaproteobacteria bacterium
AAACAACAAGCATTAATTTTGCTTTTGGCAATGGTACATACATATTAGTACACCCTCCGGGTGGTTTAGCTTGACACCTACTCTTTTTTAGTTCCTCAGCCAAGATTGTATACCCAATTTCTTTCAGAAATTAAGCGAACAACTACCCCTTTGTGGTGGCTCAGTTCGAATCCCTATTCCCACAATTAGCCACAAAACCCACATCAAGTGGAAATTTGTGGCTAGCTGAACACACCGATCTAGAACCTTTGTGTCACTATAATACTCAACTTGCAGCAAAGACTTTTATACCTTTTCTAAACTCTCTTTTAGAGCTTTGGCTAAAAGACTTTCCAATTTTGAAGAATCATGGTTATCTGCTGCTTTCAAAGCCTCAATATACTTATCTCTGTCTCTCCCTGTTTCTGCTTTTATTGATAAGATAGGAAATCCCAAATTCAACAATAAGAGATTCGTCAGTAAACGCGCAACCCTTCCATTGTAATCTTTGAATGGATGAATCCAGACGAATCGATGTTGGAACCAAGCTAGGAGGCCAATTATTTCTGCTAAATACCTCTGTTCATCCTCTTGAGATGGTAAGTGTTTTAATCTTTCTTCTAAGTCATCGCAAAAAGTTCTTATAAGTTCCTGAATTGTACTGTAATGCGGTGGTTCATATTCGCCGACTGTAACGTCTTCAATTCTGAATTTTCCTGCCCAATCCGGAAATATAAACCCAAATCCGATTTTGTGGATTTCTAAAATAACCTCCGGGGTAATCTTGGTTTTATTGTCACTTAGGCTCAAAATATGCACCTGAGCCCGTTTAATGCCCTCCTTTTCTAGATCAACTACCTTAAAGCGTGGAATAATACCAAAGGCGGTTTCCCTGTAGCTAGTTGCGGATTTAGGTTTAATTGATTTAGCCACAATAATTTAGGCAGAAGAATTACTTAATAAAGGGCTTGCGCTTCTTTTTTGGTAACTTTTTCGCCTTCAAGTCTCATTGTGGAGTAAAGATCTTCAGGGAATAGTTTTTTTACATCGGGTTTTTTACCCATGTTTAAATAGCGTTTCTTAAAATTTCTAAACGCCTGAATAAGGCTTTTGTTTTTAAGCACTAATTGAATGCTAGTCATGCACCTATTATAGCACTTTTTACTATTTCTAATCCGCTTACTATTTCTAATCCGCTGACACCCTCCAGTCATCGACTCTGAGGCTTCCAGCCTCATCGCTCATCCTTCGATTAACACTCAGGATGACCTGAGCGAAGTCGAAGGTCAGACTCGAAGAGGTGTGTTAGCTTCCCACCTCCTCTTTTTTTCTGGTGGCTATAGCACTGAGTTTATTGAAGTGTTGATCAAAATGGTGAGCTTGCCGAAGCACTACTGTGTTGTCATAAATAATCTGCAGACACTTTGTAGAATCTTATCTTTGGTAGTTGAAGTCAATTGTCCTACAGTATTTTTGATAATAGCCTCATCAGCGGTAAACAATTTATCCGGTCGTACAAAACTAATAATTGGTAAGCTTCCTTCTGCAAAATCCTTAGGTTTAATACTTATAGCTATTTTGCTTGTGTAAGGTTTTGAAGTAATTTGGCATAAAATTAGATTGTTAAATTCAACATTAGCCAAAACCAGTGCTGGGCGGACTTTTTGTCCTTTCAAATTAGAAAATGGGAATGTCACTAACACGACATCACCTACTCGTAGAGGAGTTTTGCTCACTCTTCGAGCCTGAGCGATGAGGCTCATGGCCTCAGAGCCGAAGGCTGCAAACTTGCCCATGCTTCATCCTCTTCAGGTCGGTTCCAATCAGCGGCAAGTATTTTTTCGGATAATAGCAACGTATTCCCTACAGACTTACTCTTCGTGGGTACGGGGATAATTTTTATCTCCCCCTTCTTTACCTGCAATTCAACCTGATCCCCAAGACCACTCTCATTCAGGATTGGTTTTGGTATACGTATTCCACGGGAATTTCCTATATCTATAATTGTTGTTATCATATGTAATTACATTGTAACTACATACAGAAAGCGTGTCAAGTATCTAAAAGCTACGAGAGTTAAAATACCACCTAAATTAAATAATACTGCTTCAATCCTAAGCTGATTATATCACTGAAGGTTAACTTGTGACTGCTTGGCTGACACTGGTCGACTATGTTGGAACTTATTACTTATCGCACAACGTATATTATTCCTAGTAAAGCTTCATTCTTCCTACCTTGATTTCTAAATGTTGTCATAAGATTATTAGAATTAATAACACCTTCAACTCCTTTTTCTGTTTTCGCATCAAATATTAAGATTCCGTTCCCCCCTAATCTATCTAAAACAAATCGCTGAGTATCAGGATCACTAACTTGTCTAACAAGATCTGTATCTTTCATTGTCCACATAAACAGCAATGGATCCTTTCCATATCTCTCCGATTCGAAATCATAAGCAACACTCCCTTTGCAAGCAATTGTCCTGTCAGTACCAGCTGCAGTAATTTCTTGAACTCTGGCTAGTCTTTTATTACACTCATGTGGCAGTCCAATATTACGAAATCTCAATTCTCCAGCTTCTGTATTAATATCACCAAGTCTAAAACCATCACCAGTCAGTCCACATACGATATCTCTCCAATTTGCGGCAAGCTCATCTATCGTTGCTTCTCTATAAGAAGCTCGAAAATCTGGTTTTATTTCTTCTACAATACAGAATTTACTAGCTGCTCTAGGTAAATCAATGCATTGAGTGCTTCCTTGAACCGATCTACTTGTTATTTTTTTAACAAGTTGCCTTAAGCTTTCCATAATTTTGAATGATTATATCAGACAGCCCAGCCTGAATCCAGAATGCGATTTTAGTCATTTAATTTCTTCCTGAAATCGATTCATTACCTCATGAGAAATTCCGAATGAAAATTATCCCCTATAAGGAGGTAATTTCATTAAAAGACTAGACAAATATGCAATCATTGCAGAAGGTAAGAAAGAAGCGGAAGCGATATTAGATGCGTTCGAACCTAATGAAAAACCCGATATAATAAGCCAAATTCCTATCTTTGAACCGCTTCGTCTATGTATGCTGCGGGGCATGGATTATATACCCTCGCTTTACTCGAGCGAACAGCTACCCACTGGCGTGGTGGCGCAGTTCGAATCCCTAT
>CAZFVS010000129.1:0-1378 GCA_964522265.1 uncultured Gammaproteobacteria bacterium
TCTTTGTTTTTTGGATTCCCGCCTTCGCGGGAATGACAGAAGTATAGGGTAAAAATTTCACAACTTTTTCATGCCACTTTGTCCAGACATTCGGCCACGGATAATATGCCCTGATCATTCTGTCCAACTTTTCGAGTGAGGGCGGGTTATCGATATCGAAGAACCCGTCCTCCTTTTTGATCCGGGTACAATAAGTTGCTATAGCATGTCTTTGTCCCCGGGGTTTAATTTTACCATTCAGCAGCAGTGGGACAGTTTTCATTAACAGTTTTGCACCTATATCCGCCATCTTAGCGCTTAAACTTTCAAATGTATCATTTTCTGAAATTTTCACTTTCTTCGAAGTTAAAACCGGTCCATGGTCCATACCAGCATCCATCAGCATGATTGTGACTCCTGTTTCTTGGTCCCCATTTAAAATAGCAGCTTGGATCGGGGAGGCACCCCGGTATTTTGGCAGCAGAGATGGGTGGACATTGAGGGCTCCAAGTTTTGGGATATCAAGTAAGGATTGTGGAATGATTTTGCCGTAAGAGGCCACTATAAATAATTGAGAATTGAGAATTGAGGATTGAGAATTGAGAAATTCAGGATCAAGTTTTTCCGGTTTTAGTATGGGGATTCCATATGTTGTGGCAGTTTTGGATACTGCTGAGGGAGTAAGAATCTGCTTTCTGCCTACAGGTTTGTCCGGTGATGTTATAACAGCCTTGATGGTAAATTTTCCAGATTCAATTAGCTGGTCGAAGATAAAAGCGCTAAATTGTGGAGTGCCAGAATAGACTACAACAATTTGTTTCATTTTACAATCAGATATTGTTTCCTAATGAGATCCTTCGTCGACTAAATGTCTCCTCAGGATGGTGATCTTGTTACCACTAGATCACCACTTCTTCAAACATCTCCCCGCCTGTTCTGTCTTTACCGACAACTTTAAATAACCTTGATTTTTGCTCCATAACATGATCCATAAAAAGCTTTCCCTGGAGATGGTCATACTCATGCTGAAAAATCCACGCCGCGACACCTCTTAAAGTCTGTTTTATAAACGCCCCATCTTTATCGAGATATGAAACAGTGACAATGGTTGGACGGTTGACCTGACCGTAATAATTAGGAATAGAAAGACAGCCTTCAAAAAAAAATTTAGTCCGCTTGCCTTTGGACAAAATTTTCGGGTTGAAGACTGCACTAAACGTTCCATCTCCCTGTTTCATCACAAAAAATTGTTCTTTTTCGCCAATCTGGGTTGAAGCAAGACCTACCCCTTCCGGATCGACGAAACTTTGAGTAACCCGAACCATCTCTTTAATGATTTTTAAAAGAGCCGGGGTGATTTTTTTTAAAGCGTCAACAATCCCGGATAAAGTTTCGTAAA
>CAZFVS010000129.1:1388-3075 GCA_964522265.1 uncultured Gammaproteobacteria bacterium
AGACGTGTGCTCTTCCGATCTAACTCCTTTAATTTCCACATGAATACCTTGCCCTTATTTTTTGCACGCTCAAACCCTTTAACAAAATTTAAAGTCTGTTCTAAAAGAGTCCTGTCAACCTCTTTTGCGAGTTTAATATAAAGTGAATAATGTTTGGTGTCACCCAAACTTTCTGCAAGATATACTCCAAAATATTGAAACTCATAGCGTAAATTTTTTGGACGTTTAAAATTTTTCGTTACTTCCAGAATATCCGCAACCTTATCCATGCCTCTTATTATTTGGTCTGCAGCTCCTCTAATTTTTTTAAGGTTGCAGGCTCACTTGGGATAATTTTTAATACCTTTTGGAACTCTGAGACAGCTTTTTCTGTTTCACCCAACTCTTTGTATACAGTCCCAAGCGCAAAATATGCCTCCCAGTAGTTTGGTTTTAACTCAGCAGCTTTTTTTAGGGTTTCCACCCCTTCCTGATTTTTCCCTAATTGGGATAACACCAAACCCTTATTATAGTAGAGTTTAGCATCTGTTGGGGCAAGGGAGATTGATTGGTTTAAAGCCTCAACGGTTTTGCTATTGAATGCCGGGTCGATATTGGAAAGTTGATAATAAGTTCTAATTGCGGTCCGCCAAAGGGAGGTGTTTTTGGGGCTTAACCTTAAAGCCTGTAATGTTTCATCAACAGCCTCATCCTTTAATTTGGCAGAAGCAGTAGGTTCTTCCTGAAAAAGCGCTACAGATGCGGAGGCAGCTGCAAATCCTAAATCCGAGTGATAGAGCGGTTCTCCTTTATTTAATCTCACAGCAGACAGGAGATAGTTGTAAGATTGGCCTGCATTGCCTAGCTCAGCATAATCTGAACCCTTTTTATAAAGGGTATCAGCGATCCAGAGCCGGGTTAAGTTCATAAAAAAGCCTCCGGCCAGGACAATTAAAAATATCACAGCTATTTTTTTATAAACGCTTCTTATGAATAATAAATTTTTAGGTACTAGAAGTTTTCTGGTGGAGCCGGCTTCAACAAAGGCAAAAGCCGGGTAGAGGAAAAAAAGCAGGGCAATCATCACAACAGAAAAACCAAAGAAGTTTTGGACAAGATAGCTTGTATAGCCTGCAAGCAAGCTAGCAGTTAGCATTGTGTAGTGTGTATTATGCTTTTTCTGCTTGATACTTGATACATAATACTTAATACACCAAATTATGAAACTCAAAATAATTCCTAGATATGAAATAAAACCGACTAAACCAGTTGTCGCTAGATAATTTAAGTATTCATTGTGTGCTTTGTTATATAAAAAATCCCATTCAGAAACCATGTTATGCTCGATGGGCCTGAAGTTGTAATAAGCATAGGCAAAAGTTTCTACACCGGATCCCAGGATAGGGTAGCGTTTAAAAATTTCCAATGCCCCTTTCCAGACAATAAGCCGGATCTGAGATGATTCTGAGCCGCCATTTTCAAGCTGAGTGATACCCGACGGGATAGCAGATTGTGAGGAAGCTTTTGGCGTGATTGTGGAGAGGCTTATCAGTTTGAATCGGTATAAAGCTGAACCAAAAAAGAAGTTAATCAGCAGGAATGTTAGCAGAATTATAAATATGGTTTTTATTCTTGAACCAGAATACCTCGCAGCTTGCTGCGGGGATGAATGGTTCACAGAAGAACTTGCCCGAAGGGATACTCCGCA
>CAZFVS010000130.1:0-3040 GCA_964522265.1 uncultured Gammaproteobacteria bacterium
TTAATCGTGCTTGAGGTGGAAGTCTTTTGTCAAATGGAGAATGCAACGGCCCTGCATAAAGGGTAAGCAAAGCTTGCCTGTTTACTACGTAACAGGTAAAATTTAGGATATGGGGCAGGTTAAAAATATTACTAAAAAATCAGAAGATATTTCGGCTTGGTATAACGGTGTGATCGCCCGGGCCAAACTGGCAGAGCATGGACCGGTCAGGGGCACGATAATCTTTCGGCCTGCCGGATTTGCTCTTTGGGAGGCGATACAAAAAAATCTTGATATTAAAATCAAAGATTTAGGCGCCCAAAATGCATATTTTCCTTTGTTTGTTCCTTTGAGTTTTTTACAAAAGGAAAAATCTCATATTAAGGGGTTTTCCCCAGAGCTGGCTGTAGTGACCAATGGGGGTGGAGAAAAATTACCTGAGCCTGTTGTTGTACGCCCGACATCTGAAACCATCATGTATGATGCATTTTCCCGCTGGATTGGGTCTTTCAGGGACCTGCCGCTTGTCATAAACCAGTGGTGTAATGTGGTTAGGTGGGAAAAAAGGCCGTACATGTTTCTTCGTACCTCTGAATTCCTTTGGCAGGAAGGGCATAGCGCCCATGCTACAAACGAAGAGGCTCAAAAAATGGCTGATGATGCACTAAGAATGTATGTTGATTTTTATCAGAATACACTGGCGCTTTATGGATATGCCGGTAAAAAATCCGAAAGCGAAAAATTCCCAGGCGCAGACAGTACTTATACATATGAGATTCTTGCCCCTGATGGGAAGGTTATCCAATCCTGCACTTCCCATAATTTAGGCCAAAACTTTGCAAAAGCTTTTAAAGTTGAATTTCAGGATGCAAAAGGGGAGAAAAAAAACGTCTGGCAAACCTCCTGGGGGCTTGCAACAAGGTCAATCGGAGCTATGATTCTGGCGCACGGTGATGATAACGGATTGGTTCTGCCTCCTCAAATTGCGCCACTTCAGGTTGTACTTATACCTATTATTAGTAAAGGGGTTGATAAAGACGCCATTTTAAAAATGGCCGGCCAGGCTTTTAATATTTTAGAAGGCAATAACATCAAAGTTAAAATGGATGACAGTGACCAGTCACCGGGTTGGAAATTTAATCAGTATGAATTGGAGGGAGTACCGCTGCGCATTGAAGTAGGTGCAACAGAACTGAAAGAGAAAGCTTTTAGAGTAGTCAGAAGGGATGACCGGGATAATTTCAGTATTAAGCTGGAGACCATAGGTTTTGAGACCCAGCAGCTTCTTGCTGAGATGCAAAAAAATATGCTCCAGGCTCATAAAGATTTTACATTGGAAAATACCAGACAGGCAGAAAGCTTTGAACAGTTTAAAAAAATTATGGATACTACGCGCGGGTTTATAGAAGCATTCTGGTGTGAAAACCCAAAATGTGAGGAAAAAATTAAAGAGGAGACAAAAGCTTCCACCCGCTGTCTCCCGCAGGATGCCATAAAAGTTGAGGGGAAATGTATCTATTGTGGAGAAAAATCCACCCACCGCTGGCTCTTTGCCCAAGCGTACTAATTTGTTCTGCTGTTGGATGTTCTGAACTAATATTAAAATGCGATTTTAAAATATAACTTGGGACATTAAATCGCTATAGCGACTACTTGCACCAAAACCAAAAAAGTGATATATGGTTACCAAAATCATCTATAAATGGCTCAAGAGAAAATTTCCACTAAAGATGTACTTCAAGTGATAGCAGTTGGAGGTATTGTGGCTGCTACAGCGGTTATTCCAGCCTTACCTATGGCGTTAGCAGGTGCATATAAAATATTCAAGTCAGTAAACAAAAGAGATTTAGGAAAAGTGCTTAAACGTTTGGAAAAACAAGAGATGATTAATTTTTATCAAGAAGATAAAAAAATCAGAATTGAAATTACAGAAAAGGGCAAGAGAAGACTGTTGGAATATGATTTTGAGAATATCGAAATTAAGGCGAAGATTCGGGATGGAAAATGGAGACTTATTATTTTTGATATACCTGAGGATAAAAAAAGCGCAAGAGATGTATTTAGAAGAAAATTAATTCAATTGGGGTTGATAAGACTTCAGGATAGTGTTTTTGCAAGTGCATTTCCTTGTAAAAAAGAGGTAGATTTTTTATGCCATTTCTTGGAAATTTCCGACTTTGTAACCCTTGCTTCACTGGATAGGATAGAAAGGGGAGAACAGCTGATTTTCAAAAAATATTATGATTGGGACATTAAATCGCTATAGCGACTGGTTGTCCCACATGTAATACAGCTATTATTAAAAATTTCGTTGAGTAAACTTTTTATAATTCAAAAGACGGATTGACTATTTTAAGCCAGGTTGTTGAACCAAGTAATTTATGATCTTTTATATCTTTAATTGTTATTGTACTTCCTTCGTTCCAGATATCTGCAGTTGCCGGGCGAACAGGAGGTCCTGGGTGGACAGTCCAGATCATTTTTTCCGTTGAAGGCTCGGGATCTTCGGGGCGTTCTTTTTCGTTCGGGCCAATAATAATTGTTGCAAAGTCTGTATCGGTAAGCGGCACGTTTTCTACGACAAGCGAGCAGGGAACACCCTGTTTTGTTCGCACAACGCGTACGGTTGTGTCATCCGGAAGATCTTCTGCTCGTACAATGCCCATCTTGCCGGGAGTCTCAACCATTAAATAACGGCATTCTGGTGATAATGCTGATGGAGGAGCATCCATATCGATGAACTGTTGCCGGTCATCATCTCTAGAGAGTCTCTTTCCTTGGACTTGTGCGAGATGGAGAAGATCACGGAGTGTTGCCACTTCTGTAAAATAAGATCCAACAGCAGTTTGCCTATCGAAGTGGTTTCTTTGGATTGTGTTGAAATATCCGGTCTGTTCTTGAGGTAAAAGGCTTTGAATTTCTACATTGGGCGCTAAATCATGTGGTGGTTTTACTTCTTGTTGATTCATTCATTTCATATGATAACATATAATCCCCACTCTTTTTTTTAACGAGTTTGGTGCAAAACCACAATTAGATCACCCCAGCAATCCATAACTTT
>CAZFVS010000131.1:0-3020 GCA_964522265.1 uncultured Gammaproteobacteria bacterium
GAACTTGTCCCGCTTGCGGGATACCCCGCTGCTTGCAGCGGGGAGGGGTTCATTTGCCAGGGGAAAATAGTTTGTGGTATGTTAAAGATGATGAACAAAAAAAGTTTTTTAGTGATATTTGGGATAAGTGTGATGGTTTCTATATCCTTTCCCCTAATTGGTTTTGTTACTAAAAATCAATTATTGGTGAATGGTTTCCCAATCGGATTTACATCATTTAATTTTCTGGGTTCTGAAACAGATTATATAAATCTCTTGGTAGACATTCTTTTTTGGTTTGTAGTTATTTGGACGTTCTGGAGATTTATACTGAAAAGAAAATAATTAATATCTACTGTTTCTCCTGGTTGTGGGGGACTGTAACTGTTGTTTGGACCAAAGACTGATTGCCGGCTTTGTCTTCTGCGATAACTTTGATTGTATAAGTCCTGCCGTCTGAATCATCACCGTTTCTTTTAGCTTCCAACTGAATTGTCTGGCCGAAGCGGGAAATTACCGGTTCTATTTTTCCATACTCATCTTCCACCATAAAACGGATTGATTCAATGCCTGAGTTATCATCTGTGGCACCTCCGGTAATTGTTACATCAACCATTTTGTTGTTTGGCGGCCAGAGTATTTTAGGGTTGGCATCAATTGAAACTGCCGGACTGGTCACGTCAGAGTTCTCGTTGCCCAGTAATGTAGTTGGATTACCAATAGCGAAATCAATATCTCCGTCACCATCCTCATCTAAGTTTAAAATCGGCGCAGCAGCAGAGGTTGTATCAAAAGCTGCAGATGCTTTAGTGCTTTGAGTCAACGGGATGTTTTTATAAATATAGGTTTTATTAATTTTATCGTTATCATAATCCCTGATTTTGAAATCAAAACTGCCTTGGCCAGTGGCTTCAAATCGAATCTGATAGACACCATCACCGGGTAAAAAGATAAACTTAGTATAACCTAAGATGTCGTAAGAACTTCCCGGGATACCTGCCTCAAATCCGCCCTCAGGCAAAGGCCCGGTGTGGTTGCCCAAGGAATCATAAATATTTATGTTAACAGGCGAGTGGACGGAAAATAATTTACCTTTTAATTTAAAAGGTTGTGCGGATACACCGGAGGGCAGAGAAGAGTCACTGTTCAGCAGGTTTTTGACTAAATTCAGAGCCGGGCCGCTGCCTGTTATATTGGCATGGTTTTGTTTGGTGTAATAAATTCCGCCGGATTTATTCAAAGAAGCGCTGTAAAGGGGGACAGTATCATCGCCGTTTATTTTTAACTCATCTGTCTGGGGGATTTTTATCCCGGCAAAATCTATCTTATATTTTTCAATAACCTGGCCTAAAGTGTCTATGCCGGAGCCGGCAATGGTAGTTACCTCAACGCCGTTGGTATTGTCCAGATTATTATCCAGGTTATGGAAGATTTCAGCCGGAGTAAAAAGAGGAGTGTTGTGGCCAAGGTTAGTTAATAAATCTTTTGTTTGGTTATAGTTTAAATCACCGGTGGTATTGTTGTTGTCAATATCCCGTAAATCCTTAAAAGGGACTGGATGCTGGTTGTCAGCCCCTGAATAAAAATCATAATATTTTTGGGAAGGGATTAGTTCAAAGCCACTAATGAAGTTTTGTAATACATCACTTATTTCAGATGGAGCAATAGATAAACAGAATGGACCTAATCCAAGGAATAGACAGTCGCCATAATGTAGGGCTTTTAGAAATTTTACACTTCCTAAATTTGGTGGTGCTAAGGTAATTAATTTTCTGACTTTGGAGGCTTTTGGAGAATCTGCTATATAATTTCTGGCAACCAGCCCGCCCATGGAATGGGTGACAATGTCTACTTTGGCAGCACCTGTTTGGGATTTTATCTCATTAATTTTTTGATCCAGCAGGTCTTTAGTTTGGGATAGATCTTTTCTCCAATCAAAAGGGAAGATAAATAAGTTCTGGTTTAAGGTGTAGCCGTTTTGGGTGAAAAAATCTATGGTTTTCTGATAAGCTCCGGGGAATAAGTTACCTGTCAGTTCCAAATCTGCCTCTGGGGTCTGCCCGTCAGATTTTAACCTTAAAATATCAAAATAATCATCATCCCCGGGTTTGATTGCTTCCCCCTCATTGACCCAGACTTTTTCTCCTGCAGAATAATTGCGGGTGAAGGTGCCGCCATGTCCATTGGGCTGCGACCAGCTGACAGCATCTTTAGTTTTTAGCTCTGAACCACCAATACCCGGGATAAAAATTAAAGGGTTTTTAACAGGCGGAGGGGGAGCGCTGAGCAGGGAGGTAATTTTAACATTGTCAAACTTGACATAAACTTTTCCCAAGTCGCCGGTCCAGGACTGCAGCCCAATCCCACCCTTCTTTAAATTTGTCCCGGCATCGGTATAGTTTGTAACTAAGTTATTATTGACCCAAAGCTTAATATTTCCACCGACAACCTCAATTTTGATATGATACCAGACGTTGTTTAAAAGCTGTTGAGAGCGGGTGGAATTGATCAGAGTGCCATGACCATTTTCAGACTTCCAAAATTTTATCTCAGGGGTATTATATGCACCTGTCCCGTGCCTTAAATTAAATGTATAAGCATTTCCTCCCGCCCTTCTGAACTCTATTCCTTCATCTACCCCTGAATAATTATTTACATCAATTTCAATCCTGTAATTATCCCACTCGCCACCGGTATTGATTTCGCTGGAAATATTGGTTCTACCTGAAACATTAGATATTAGATTCCCGTCATTTACAGACCAAACCCCGCTGTCAACAGCCCACCCGTTAAAATTCCCGTCGTTGAAATCATCTGAAAAAAGCAGGGGGCCATCAGTGATATCAGCAAACACAGGGGTTGGGGGGACAAGCAAAAAGGGAAAAAGAAGAATTAAAAAAATAACTTTAAAAATTTTTGCTGCCATAAAACCGGGCAGCTTTGAGTTTCGGGCAAAATATACCACAACAGTGTTATAATTTCAAGCACGGGGAGTAGTATAGTGGTAACACGCCGCGCTGGGGGTGCGGCATCGGGAGTTC
>CAZFVS010000132.1:0-2982 GCA_964522265.1 uncultured Gammaproteobacteria bacterium
TAGCCAGGATGTATGGATATGAAAAAATCCCGGCAAAATCACTTGCAGGCAAAGTACCTCAGAAAATTGACCAGAGTTTTTTTGAGTTAGTTGACAACTTGAAGAATAGTCTGGTTGAATCCGGCTTAACAGAGATTCAAACATACTCTTTTTATTCAACCGAAATCTTAAAAAATTTGGGATGGATGGACAATCTAAAATATCTAATCAGGGTTACAAATCCAATCTCGTCAGAAACTGAATATTTAAGACAAGATCTCTGGCCAAATTTACTGGAAAAGGTTGCTCAAAATATGAAACAAGGTTTTTCTGATATAGCAATTTTTGAAATTGGCAAAGTTTATTATCCCACTGAGAATTCAGCTCCAGATGAACATTATTGTTTATCCATAGCTTTGATGAATGGCTTAGATAATCCTATGCAGGAGCTTTACAATATCTTTCGAAAAATGCTGGAAAAAAATGGGATAAATTTAGACTTAACCAGTGAGGGTGTAGAAGAATATGAAAAAAGATGGTTCCATCCTAAAAGAGTTGCGTTGATTAAAAAAGACGGCAAATTGCTACGGGCTGGAATTGGCGAAATTCACCCAAGGATTGTCAATAGGTTTGGAATTGAAAATCGGGTGGCTGTTTTGGAAATCGAGTTAGACAAGCTGTTTAAGAAAGAAGGTGATCAAATTGATTAAGGAACAGGTATTACCCGGAATGTATGAAATTAGTAGAAGCCGTGAGGAACTAGACAGACTCGCTGCTTGTTTTCTAAGAGATGTCTTCCGATTTTACAGCGCTACCGTAACCCCAACTGAAGATGAAAATAAACCGCCATTGTTATCCTCAAGCGTTGCTGTAATGGTATGTGAACCCTTGTCGCCAACAGGAAATTCTACATGCTGAGCAAAAGGTTCTGATGACTGGACATTTTTTTGCGCCCCATCAATAGTCCAAGTTACTTTTTTTACCCCGGCCGGAGAATTGGTTTTTGCCAAAACATCAAAAACCCTGGGGACATTTGCCCCATTGGCAATATTAACAATAGCGATCACTCCTCCTATGTAACCTGCATTGGTAAACCCGGGGATGTCATTGCACCCTTTCGCTGTACCGGTCAACCTAGGGTCAGGTGCAGTCAACACCCATTTATCAATGGCTGCCTGCCACTTATTCGCACCGGTGGGATCATTTTCCTGCAAAATTATCATATCTTTTTCCTCTAAATCCTCACCATCATTGGCAAATCTGTGGTTGTTGATTTTACAGACTCTTTGGCGCTGGTAAGCAGACGATATTGAATTTGGCAACGACCCTTTCAGGAAAAATTCCTTTCTGGTTGGTGAACCTTCCCGAACTGCCCCTCCCATCAATCCATCAATATCAGCTGAAATGACATTATCGGGTTGTGCTGGTTTTTCATCAGGGAAGTCTTTTAATGCAATCATCATAATTTTCTGCCATATCGGAGAGGCACCTGTCACACCTGAGGTAATTGACGGATTCATAATTGAATTATCGTTGTTGCCCACCCAAACACCAACCACCCTGGAAGGGGTATAACCAAAGGTCCAGTTATCCCTTTTTTGGTCAGTAGTTCCTGTTTTAACAGAAACTGTCTTTCCGGGAATATTTAAAACAGAGTTCGACCCGAACGAAGCAGAGCGGGCACCATTGTCGGATAAAATATTGGAAATAATAAATGCTATACCTTCATCCAAAACTTTCACTCCTTCCGCATCACGGTTTTCATATAGAGTTTTTCCTTTGGCATCTTCAACTTTGAGAATGGAAATTGCATCATGTTTTCTTCCGCTGTTTGCCAAAACAGCATATGCAGAAGCCAGATCCAAAAGCCTTACCTCTCTTCCGCCCAAAGTTAAAGCCAAGCCTGCATTGTTAATATTCTCATCTGTCGGCTCCCAGGTTGTAACACCCATCCTGTAAGCCAGATCCATGACATTTTTTACTCCAACCAGCGCCAGTGTTTTGACAGCAGGAATATTGTAGGAGTTACCAAGGGCATAGCGCACCTGCACCGGGCCATGGTATTGGCCGTCATAGTTGACTGGAGTATAGGTCGGCCGGTCTCCGCCCGGAAATTCCGTTGAAACATCCACTAAAACAGACGAGGCTGTATACCCTTTTTGTAAGGCGCCGGAATATGTTATCGGTTTTGTGGCTGAACCGGGCTGCCTCAGTGCCAACACCACATTGACATTCCCGTCATAATCTTTGGCAAAATAGTCTTTGGAACCCACCATTGATAAAATTTGGCCGGTTTTAGGGTCTAAAACAACCGCCGCACCATTACCCACCTTATAATCCTTCAATTTACCTACTTCATCATGAACAACTTTTTGCACCTCTTCCTGTAATCCGAAATCAAGGGTTGTGGTTACCTTTAATCCCCCCTGTTCAACCATCTTATCGCCGTATTGTTCAATTAATTTTTGTTTGACATATAAAACAAAATGCGGGGCTTTAAAACCAACCTCATTTTGAGCAGTCCTGTATATTAACCCTTCATCCTGAGCACGGTCTGCCTCATCCTGGCTGATCACTTTATCCTCAACCATTCTTCTCAAAACCTCCGCCTGACGGACCTTGGCAAGCTCCGGGTGTGTACCATATGGTGAATAAACCGAGGGCCTCTGGGGCAACCCTGCCAAAAGAGACGCCTCAGCCAGATCCAGCTCTTTGGCATGCTTTCCGAAATAGAGGTTGGCGGCAGCTTCAATTCCATATGCAGTCCCACCATAAGGAATTTCATTCAAATACATCTCCAAAATCTGGTCTTTGGAATAAACTCGTTCGACCTGGACTGCTAAAATTAGCTCCTTGGCCTTGCGGATCAGTGAGCGTTCAGAAGAAAGCAAAGCATTTTTCACCAGCTGCTGGGTCAGGGTTGATCCGCCTTCAATCCGGCGGTGCAGGATTAACTCATAAATGGACCTGCCGATACCGAAGGGTGAAAACCCCTGGTGTTTA
>CAZFVS010000133.1:0-2978 GCA_964522265.1 uncultured Gammaproteobacteria bacterium
GAAAACAGGTAATATGGTTGTGTGGGGGAGTGGGGAGATAAAATAACTTAGTATAAAAAAAAAGAGATTATACAAAGGGGCATTCCGCAGGAGGAAGGGATAGAAGAATTAATTGTTTTACTCAAACAGGATGGTGTTTGGCAAGAGCCCTAGCCGATATCTGTTCTGTAATACAAACCATCTTCAGAAATTCGTACCTTTCTTAATGCCCCGTATGCTTTTGTCCTGGCATCCAAAACATTTTCTCCTTCACCTACAACATAAAATAAACGGGAGGGTTTTAGAGGTGTAAAATAATGACAGTCAATTATTTTTAACCCGCCACCATAGAATCTGACATTCCCTGATTTTACTACCTGGTCAATCCCATGAATTTCTTGATTGGTGTAGATGGAACAAGAACCGGGATACCCTCTGGTCACTCCGGCAACAACAACTCTGGTTAAATCATCAGTTTCAATTTTTATATTTTTTAAATCACCACCTGTAGCAGCAAGACTCAGTTCATACAGATCATTTTTAATTCCCGGTACTATACTTTGTGCTTCCGGATCTCCCCAACGGGCATTAAATTCTATGACATATGGAATCTGTTTACCGCCTTTTTCGACAACCATACCTCCCATGTATAGAATCCCAATATAAGGCCGGTGCGCTTTTTTCAAACCTTCCAGTGTTTTTTCAAAAATATTTTCAATCTCCCCTAAAAGTTTTTTGTTTAAGGTTGGGTGAGGTGAGATAGAGCCCATCCCCCCGGTATTTTCTCCTTCATTAAAATTATAGGCCCGTTTAAAATCTTTTGCCGTACCAAGCAGTTTAAAATCTTTTCCATCTGTTATAACAAAAGCAGAGAATTCCTCACCCGGTATGTCCCCGTCGCTTTTAAGCCACTCTTCAATCAGATAAGTTTTTCCCGCTTCACCGAACGCTTTCATTTTTAAAATTGCCTCAACAGCCTGGTCTTTATTTTTTGCAGGCAGTGCTCCTTTGCCTGCGCACAGACCCGAGGCTTTGATGAAATAATTTTGGTTTGGTTGAGAAAGTATATAATCTATACCTCCTTGCTGGGTATTAAACACTTCAAAGCTTGGTTGTGGTATTCCCAGTTTGGACAACAGTCTTCTGGAATATGCTTTATCCCATTCAATTCTCCCGGCATTTTTGCATGGTCCAAGGGTAACAAATTCTCTATCAGTTGCAGCATCAACTAAGCCTGCTGCTATGACATTATCCTGTGCAACATCAATTAAGTTCACATGTTCCTTACTGCAGATTTGTAAAATTTTTTCGATGTCGGTTAAATTTACCGGAAAGGTTTTAACCTCTTTGGGACCTAATTTATATTTAATCCAGTCATTTCCTGGGATAACAATGAGTTTTTCTGTGTGCGGACTTTTTAGGTAACTTTCTGCCAGAACAGTTCCTCTTCCGCCGGAGTCGATGATTGCAACACATTCATGCACAATTCCATTATTGAAAATTTGTTATGGATGTTTCAAGTACGAATTTTAGTGTATGATTAATATAATGGGAAAGTCTAGATATGGAGAAGGCGCATCCGCGAAAGAAAAACACGCATTTGCACGCCTTCTCTCGGAAGATGAAGAGTTAGTTATTGCGACCGGTTTTGGAAGAACCTATCTCAGGCAGCAATTTATTATTCAAGTAATTTTACCCGGGATAATTTTTATTTTCGGAGGGTTTGCATATGCTTATTTTTCTAAAACTATCGCTCCTGGATATGGTTTGCTGCTCGGACTTTTAGCAGCTTGTGTATTCTCCTTTTTTAAAACACTGTGGATTTATCATTCAAATAGGTATCTGTTGACAACCAGAAGAGTAATTATAAAAAAAGGAATTTTAGCTGTTCGATTAACTTCCGCTCTTTATGACAAAATTACCCATATTGAGATGAACCAAAGTTTATATGACAAGATTTTTTTGCACCACGGAATAATAAAAATCCATACCGCAGGATCAGAAAAAGACGAACTAGTGTTATATTATGTTGAATCACCGATTGAATTTAAGAATTTATTGGAAAGGTTAATTAACAGAGAAAGGGAACAATTTGGTCGCCCAACAGGATCTGTTATGGCAGTGGAGGGAGAAATAGTAGAATAACTCTTAAAGGCTTGAGAGAATCTCTTTTTTGAAATCGATTGTTTTTGGCTCCTCAGCCGGTACATTTTTCTGACTAACCGGTTTAATATAGTCTAAAGATGGCATTTGGCTAATCTGAGGCAGTATTTTTTCAGGATCAATATTTTTACCAGCTTTAGAAAGCTCAAGATGAGTATGGGGGCCGGTGGTATGCCCGGTAAGTCCTACTATACCTATGATGTTATTTTGGTCAACTGTTTGATTTTTCTGGACATAAATAGTACCCAAATGTGCATAAAGAGATTTGAAATCAAATCCGTGGTCGATTGTGACTGTTAGCCCCAATCCCCAGAAGTTATAACCCTCATCGATCACTGTGCCTGGAGCAACAGGTTTAATAGGCATGCCTAGGCCTGTAGCTATATCTATACCTGGATGATAAAGACTAAACCTGGTGGTGATGTAACCAGGATGTGGGAGGCTGAATTCAAAAGGGAGAGCCTCGGCATTAACTGATTGTACCTGTTCTGTTTGTGCCCGTGCGACGTTTTTTTTAATAGGAGGAATACCCAAAGATGGTTGATAATCCATCAAAAAAGCTATCAAAATTACCACAAATACTGCTTTAGAAGAAAGCCTGGGAAAGTTAGACAGAAGAGACAGTTTTGCCCGCCTGTTGAACAGGCGCATAACTGATTGTCTTTTTAACATTAAATCCCGCTTAAGCAATCTGCCTTGTATCAGGTCAAGCCTGATTTGCAGCAGGGGCGGGACAAGAATGTATGTTAACAAATTTGAACCCCAAAGTCAAATCTCCGATCGGAGTTTGGTGCAAAACTCCTGGTAGGTTGATTTGACAAGTTAAAAGGCAACTG
>CAZFVS010000134.1:0-2627 GCA_964522265.1 uncultured Gammaproteobacteria bacterium
TATTTTATGTTTTGGTCAGAGCACAAATGTTGGGTATTGATAATTTTGACAACCGGTATACCTGGGAAAGTTTTTATTTTGTACAGCTTTTGATGGTTAAAGTTCATGCGCTCTATCTTTTTTTATTGTTTTTGCCCATCAGTCTGTCGATCGACCATATTATTCCTCCGGGATATGAGAGTTATAGAACTGCCATCAATAATGCAAAAATATTGACAGACCAATCATTTTTGGATCTGGAGATTATTGTTTCGATAGCTCTCTTGGCGGGACTGATAATATTGGCCTGGAAAACTTACAGAAAACACCCTCTATTATCGTTTGGGATTAGTTGGTTTTTTATCTGTCTTTTGCCTGTTGCTAATTTTTTAAGATTACCGACAGTCTTTGCAGAGAGGTATATTTATCTGGGATCTTTTGGGTTTATTCTTAGCATATCATTGGTGTTTTCCAAATTTATCAAGAATCAAAAAATGTGGTTTTATTCCTTTATTTTTATCATAATTGCATTTGGGGCGAGAACTTATTTACGTAATTTTGACTGGTATGATAAATTCAGTATTTGGACTCAGGCAGCAATAGTTTATCCTAAAAGTGTACTGCCGTATTATTCATTGGGTAACCAGCAGTATGATAAGGGTTTTCAAGAAGATGCTATAAAATTATACTTGAAAGCCTTAGGAAATCAGCCCGGTTTTTATCCCGCACGGTTTAGTTTAGGGTATACCTATCAACAGACAGGTAAGTTTGAATTAATGGAGAGGGAATATAGAAAAGTTATCGAAACAAACCCTGATTTTCTGGATACATATATAAACCTGTCAGATTATTATATTTCAGAAAAAAGAGAAGATGATGCATTAAAAATACTAAAACAGGCAGCAATTATTCCATTTAATCAAAAAAATGAAACAGAAAAAAGCGATCTAGGGATACTATCAAAAATTTATTATAATCTTGGATCTATTTATCAGATGAGAAATCAGACAATCCCTGCCTATATCAATATCCAAAAAGCACTGCAATTGTCTCCTGGAAACGGGGAAATTAAAAAAAGCCTGCAAAGTTTGGTACCGGATGGTATTTCTATACAACAATTGATTCAGGGATCTGATTGGAAAAACTATCAGCTAAGCGGGGTCTCTTTTTTATATCCTCAGATATGGAAAACAAAAAGAGAAGGTAATTCAGTGATTTTAAGCTCTGGCGATAATTATTTTCAAATTACACTTGAGATTAGCCATCAACCTGAAAATTTTTCAGCCAACAATTTTATAACCGGACAAAAAGAAAGTTTAGGAAAATTGGGAAAGGAAGGATATATCAAGCTCGGTAACTTCGGTCAAGTTTTTGTCAGGCAATGGAATGATCAGGGAAATTTAAGAGCGCAAGTTTTCATATTTGATTCCGAAAAAATTGTCAAAATTCTGATTGATCCTGCAGAGCCGGAGTTCAAAGAGGTTTTAGATCATATTCTCGATTCGTTAAAAATTCAATAATGCAGATGCTGAACTATTTAAAAAATATTAAACTTCAGATAGTTATTATTACAGCCTTGACATTTCTTGCATATTCCAATATCTTCTCAAATGGATTTGTTTTAGATGATAAAGGTTTTTTTATTGATTGGCAGGAGAGAAAAAGTCTTCAAAATATCCCAAACATCTTAAAAGGGGAGATGACATTTTCCCAAAATGCAGGGTACCGGCCGGTGAGATCTGTTCTTTATGCTTTATATTATCCTATCTTCGGCACAAATCCTTTTGGCTATCACCTTCATTCTATCCTGGTCCACCTAGGGGTAACTGTTTTAGTCTATTTTATAACCAGGGAGATGTTGTTTGTTGCCACAAACAAACTACTCACTACTCACTACTCACTACTACCTTTTCTGACTTCTCTCCTTTTTGGGTTACATCCCATCCATACAGAGGCTATTACGTTTATGACTTCAGGAATGGATATGGTTGGGGTTCTTTTTATGTTTATTTCATTTTACCTTTACATTATTAGACCCCCCGCGTTTTCTAACATTTGCTACCTAACCTCCTTTGTTTTCGGGATTCTAGCATTTTTCAGCTACGAACCTGCTTTGGTGCTGCCTATTTTAATATTTTTTTATGATTTATTTTTTAGGGTTAAAGGGAAAAAATTTGGAAAATTAAGATATTACATACCTTTTCTTCTTTTTGGCGCTCTATTTTTGTATATACGTATTATTCTTTTGGGCCTTAATCCAACCGGCGGTCAATATTGGGCAGGGAATTCGTACTTAACACAGCTTATGATGGCCAAAATATTTTTATTTTACTTTTCCCTGCTGCTGTTTCCTATAAAACTATCACTTAGTCATATTATTCCTTCTGGTATTGAAACATTTTCACCCATACCTAATCCTCCCGGGATATACGAGTCACAATCAATAATAGAGCCTTTAACTGTATTATCTTTTGCAACAGCATTTTTTTTAGGATTTTTAGCTATAAAATTTAGAAAACAGGATAAATTATGCTCTTTCGGTATCATATGGTTTTTTGTAGGTCTTTTACCCTTTGCAAATATTATTCCCCAATTTACTCCTATGGCTGAGCGCTATGTTTATATATCTTCTTTTGGGTTTATTTTAA
>CAZFVS010000134.1:2637-2969 GCA_964522265.1 uncultured Gammaproteobacteria bacterium
GGTAATATTTATAGTGTTAGTTGTTTTATTTAGCCTCAGAACCTTTATGCGGAATATGGATTGGAAAGATATGTTAAGTATCTGGTCAAAAGTGAACCAGGTTTACCCTGACAGCGCATTGGCAAAACATGCCTTAGGCGGGGTATATACTACCAAAGGACAATATGAAACAGCAGTCAGCTATTTTAATCAGGCTATCAATTTAAGACCCGGTTTCTATCATGCTGTTTATAATCTTGGGCAGGCTTATAAACATATGGGAAATTCCGATCGGATGATGGAGCAAAATCAAAAAACTTTACAGATCAACGATCATTCTACCGGGGTTTACC
>CAZFVS010000135.1:0-2969 GCA_964522265.1 uncultured Gammaproteobacteria bacterium
TGCAGAAGCAGAATACCTCGAATCTTGATTCGAGGATGAATGCTTCAAAAAGAACCTGTCCCGCTTGCGGGATATCCAGTCGCTTGCAGCGGGGAAGGGTTCATTTAAAGCGTGGTAATAGTATTCCTTCACTGATATTTGGATATCTTGCTTATTTTACAAATGAAATCACTTTAATCCTGCCGTTGTTAATCTTATTGTATGAATTTCTCTTTAAAAAAATAATAGTTAAAAAATTATTTACAGTAAAAATGAAACTTTGGTTTCCATATTTTTTAGGCGTAATTCTTTTTGTGGTAATGAGAGTTTTAATGATAGGGTTTGTTGTTAAGGGTACATATTTAGCGGACAGTGTTTACAGGACAATGTTAGTTATGATTCTTGGAGTTATAAAATATATCAGCTTACTGATTTTCCCATTAAATTTATCAACTTATCCGCACATCTTATCTGGAGTAGAATCTTATACAGGATCTTTTGCTCCTATTGAAAGGATTAAATCTTTAACAATCTTTGAGCCGCAAATTATTTTTTATCTTTTTTTAATAATTGTCTCTATCAATATTGCTTTTAAGGCTGCTAAAAAACATTCTTTGATAAGTTTTTCAATCGGGTGGTTTTATATAAGTTTGCTGCCGGTTTCAAATATTTTTCCTCTTAATGCCATAATTCAGGAGAGGTATCTTTACTTAGCATCATTTGGATTTTGTTTACTGCTTGCTTTGTTTTTAGAAAAAATTTATATTCTTTTAAAACTTCCTGCAGCAAGATTCATTTTTATAATCTGTGTTTTGTTATTTATAATAGGTTATTCATATTTAACTTACCAAAGAAATAAAGACTACCAAAATACACTTGTATTTTGGCAGAAATTAGCCGGTCAAATACCCAATAATCCTTTAATAAATTATTATTTGGCAGGAGACTTACAGTTTGCTGGTAGGGATGAAGAGGCGATTAAATATTACAAAAAAGTTTCTCAAATTGCTCCAAATACCCCTGATGTTTATTACCGTTTAGGCCAGATTTATCAAAAGAGAGGTAATATTAATGAAGCTATAATTTATTATCAAAAAGCACTTCAGTTTCTTCCGGGTTATCTGCCTGCGGAGCAGGCGCTTGCTAATCTATTGCATGGGGAAAAATAGTTGTTTAGTAATTTTTCCAATGTATAATCAAAACTATACTTTAAGTTGATGAGCTCTGCTAAGAAGGTTAATTCCTGTAGGATATGTAGAAGTAAAAAACTTTTTCAGTTTTTGGATTTAGGTAGGCAACCTATTCCTAATGGTTTTTTAAGAAAAGAGAATCTGTATAAAAAAGAATTCAGATATAAACTTGCAACCCTCTTTTGTAAAAATTGCAGATTGGTACAACTTACTCATATTGTTCGTCCTGACATAATGTTTAAAAATTATGCTTACATCCCTTCCGGTGCGAAAATGATGATGAACAATTTTTCGAACCTGGTTTATGCTGCAAACCAGAGGGTTAAACTATCAAAATCTTTCTGTGTGGATATCGGTTCAAATGACGGGAGCTTACTGAAATTTTTCAAAGCTCTTGATGCGAAAGTTTTAGGAATTGACCCGGCGCAGAATCTGGCAGATGTTGCAATAAAAGCAGGGATTCCTACCGAAGTTATGATGTTTGATGAAAAAACAGCAGACAAGATTGTTAAAAGTCACGGCAGAGCGGATATTATCACAGCGACGAATGTGGTGGCGCATATAAATAATCTGCACAGCCTTTTCAAAGGAATACTGAAGCTTTTAAAAGATACTGGAATATTTATTACTGAATTTCCTTATCTTTTAGATCTGATTGCAAAAAACCAGTTTGATACAATTTACCACGAACATCTTTCATATTTCTCGCTAAAACCATGGCTGAAATTGATAGAAGGGTATGGTTTTGAAATCGCCGAGGCACAGAGGATACAGATTCATGGCGGATCAATTAGGCTGACCCACCGAAAAAAACGGTTGAAACGCATTTCCAGGGTGGTGAAATACCTGATGGATTTGGAAGCAAAACAGGGTTTGCATGATACTCAGGCGCTTGAAGATTTTTCAAAACGTATTTTTACACTGAGAGATGAACTGCGATCGGTGCTGAAAAACTTAAAAGATAGGGGTAAAAGGGTGGTGGGTTTGGGTGCGCCGGCCAAAGGCAATGTTCTGACTAATTTTTTTAATATAGGCACGGAAACTTTGGATTATATTGTTGATTCAACTGTTTTCAAGCATGGATTATTTACCCCGGGTAAGCACATTCCTATTTTTCCTGAAGAAAAATTGCTTGAAGATAAACCGGATTACGGTTTGTGCTTAGCCTGGAATTTTAGTGATGAGATCATCCGAAAGCATAGGGTATTCCAAAAAAAGGGAGGAAAATTTATTATACCGATACCAGAGGTAAGGATAATATAAAATTTACAATTTTTAATTTACAGTTTGCAATCAATTTACAATGAACTAATTTTCAAACGCTAATACATTGAAAATTCAATGAAAATTTTAAATTGATACTTGAAAATTGATATGTGGCATCGAAAAACAGTTGCAGTCATATTTCCAACCTTTAGAGAAAAAAATTCCATACGTGAAGCTATCAGGGAGTTTGATTCCACCGGGTTTGTGGATGAAATCATAGTTGTAGACAATAATGCAGAAGTTGGGACAGAGGATGAAGTTAAAAAAACCCGCGCCAGGCTGATAAAAGAGAAAAAGCAAGGTTATGGCAGGGCTATCAGGACCGGAATCAGCAAAACAAAAGCAGACCTGTTGATTATTGCAGAGCCTGACGGCACTTTTGAAGGAAAAGATGTGGTTAAACTTTTAGCCTACAGTGATGATTTTGACATGGTATTTGGTTCAAGAACACATTTTCCGTTGATTCATTCAGGTTCTGAAATGCATTTTTTAAGAAGAATCCTGGATGTGTTTTTGGGTAAAATGATCAGTATT
>CAZFVS010000136.1:0-2968 GCA_964522265.1 uncultured Gammaproteobacteria bacterium
TAACAAGGTATCCGCACCCGAAGGCGCGGATGGATCACCTCCTTTCTGGAGATTTAGATCAAACTGAGAAATTCCTTAAATCTTTTTGTCATTCTCGCGTAGGCGGGAATCCATTTTAAAAAAGATCCTGAATCAAGTTCAGGATGACAATTAGATAGGTAAGTCCAGTTTCGATCCACAACCGTTTCTCACGAAATGGTTAATGGCTGTTGAATGGCAGCCGAAAAGGACAGAGAGAGTCCTGACTCTTTAGTCAATTAGAGACAAAATTCTCTCCCCACCGCTTTTTTGGACACAAATTGTGCTATAGTTATTTCATGGCAGAATCTTCAGAAGCCCCCAAACAATTATCGGACAGAGAAAATCGGTACACAGGGATTAAGAGTTTTTTTGATTTAATAGGAGATACCCCGGATATTAAGATAATTATTGATAAAGCTTTTGATGAATACAAAAATATCAATTGGCAAGAAATTTTAAATAGAATTAGAGCAGAACAGATTGAATCCGATGCTCAGCCAAGCTTTAATGATTTTATAAAAGTTTGCAAAGCAGCTATTTTTATCCACCGGTTAGTAAAAGATAAAAATGAATTATATCCCGAAGATCCAACAAATCCTTCTATGGACTACTTGATGTTGGATCGTACCAGAAAAGCTATTGACCATATTTCTGAATTAATGCTTGATGAGTTGGACAATATTCCTGAAGATAAAATAATCTATAATTTTGGGTTAACCTCTTTGAATAGTAAATCTTTTAAACAACTAACGGATTATTTACAAAGCCTTTATACGACACAAATTATTCGAAAAAGTACGCATATAAAAGGAGGGGATGATATTAGATATCATGAAGATACCTTAAAACTGTTTAAATCGAGCTTAGGATCTCCTGATCAACTGCAAAAATTGGTAGATGAAGTAGTAATTCGCTATTCTTTAGATATAGTTTGATATTCAAATCACATTTAATAGTCCGATCGGACCAAACAATGTGATATACTCTAACCCTATGGGTTCTAGGAAGGTAATTATCAGAAAAAATAGCCTCAGTTATTTTGTGCTGCTTGCACTGGAAAAAGCTGTTGATGGTTATATTAGGCTAGAGGATTTTACATCTAAGACAAATATGTATGCTTTTGGTGGCAGATGGGAGCAGAATTTGCCCAAATCTACCCTATCACAAACCATTAAGAGGCTCAGAGAAAAAGGATTTTTGGAAGCTGATACGGACAGTGATAAAGTGATTTTTAAACTCACTAACTTAGGTAAAGATGTCCTTGGAAGCACGACTTTTAAGGAAGAGGAGTGGGATGGGAAATGGAGGATAGTGATTTTTGATATTCCGGAAAATAAAAGGAAAATCAGAGTGTTATTTAGAAGAAGATTGGTTCAATGGGGTTTCAAAAAATGGCAGTTGAGTGTTTGGGTTACCAAAGAAAATATAACAGATAAATTAAGAAATTTAATCACAAATTTGAAGATAGAAGAATGGGTGGCTGTAATTGAGTCTGATAATGTCATGATTGATAACACAATATGGTCCGATCGGACCAAATAATGTTATTCTTTCAAACGAAAAACCATGGATGATTAATCCGTGGATGAAGTTTGCTTCGCCGACAGGCGAATCTCGCCGAAGGCGAGCAAGAAGAGAAACTACGGGCGAAGCGAAGAAGAGTCCGTAGAGGCTCATTCAAATTGGACACAAAATTAAAACTTCCCCCTTCAGAGGGGGATTTTTTGTGCTAAAATGCTTTATACGGCCTCGTGGGAGAGTAGCTATCCAGCGGTCTGCAAAACCGCGTACACCGGTGCAAATCCGGTCGAGGCCTCCATCTCTAATAATGACCATTGAACTTTTTCCCGGACAGGGCACAGATACTATAGAAAAAATTTTTGTGCAGTCTTTAGAACAGCATAAACTTCTTCAATGTTTGGATACCAATCCCGATTATCTATTCGGTTACAGCTACGGACTTTATGCAGCGCTTGCTGCAGCAGGCGTTTTACCTAAGAAGGATGTGTTGATGCTTGCGAAAATCCGCGAAAAACTGGTTTTAGACTCTGAAAGGTTTGCTGAATACAGGTCATTCATGCTTTCAGTTTTCGGGATAGACAGGCTAAGGGGGAAAAAGTTGGCGGAAGAGTATGGTTTGTATGTTTCAAATGACAACGGCCCGTCTCTTCAGGTGCTTTCCGGGTATGAAGACTCCATCAAACGTTTGGAGAATGACGCTTCCGGTTTAGGGATTCGTAAAACCCGGAGGTTACAGGTTGTGGGAGCTTACCATGTACCGACTAAAGAGCGTAAAAAAGACAGCAGACAGTATGCCCGGATGCTGGATTTTTATCAGTTTCATGACCCGAAAATCCCCCTGATTAGTTCTACAAAACCGAGAGTGATGATGAAAGCTGAGGATATAAAAATTGAATTGGCAGCACAAATGACCAGGCCGGTGGAGATGGTAAAAGCCGTCAATTTATGGCTAACTTTAGGTGTAGATATGGTGATAGAGGCTGGAGGAGGGGATATAAAAAAGCTTGTCAGTAAAATCAATCCCCGATTAAGCTGAAAACTGCTAAATTGTGGCAGCAAGAGCGCAGTCATGCTAAAATAACTAAAGTTTGGGCACGTAGTTCACTGGTAAGCAGAGCTTGCGAGATCTTCGCAACTATTGAAATCGTTGTTTCAATAGCGCTACGATCTTTTAGAACGCTTCTCTGATGAGAAAAATTTGGGCAGTTAGTTCAGATTTTTCTCCAGTTCCTCTGGAACTGTAAAGAAGAGGTAGATGGTTCGAAGACACGAAGTGTCGCAAGGTTCTCGAGCGAAGAGAGAGGTTATTACTACGAAGTAGGTGCTTGCTCATTCCATCCGTGCCCACCAAGAGTAGGTGTCAAGCCCTGCCTGCCGGCAGGCAGGTAATACACCCTCCAGGTTTCTGAGTTTTTTTGTTTTGACT
>CAZFVS010000137.1:0-2956 GCA_964522265.1 uncultured Gammaproteobacteria bacterium
TCTTTAAAACTTTTTGGATCAACCAACACCAAAAGTTTTGCATCCTGACTGTGTACTTACCTTGGCGAAACCGTCAGGAAGAGCGCTCGCTAAAGTACCGCGTTAAGCTGCTAAAGCGTATCCCCGGGAGTTTATAGCTCCAAGGAAAGCCAGTTGCTGGCCTAATTTGGAAACACCGTTTTTAATGGCGTTTAAATTTTCAAACAATATTTAACGTTTAATGTTTGCTAAACGGCTTGCGGTTTTTAAAGTGCCATCCTGTCGAAACTATACATCCCCATAAGTAGTATACTACCACAACTTGAACCTAAAAACAACTATGAAGTTATTAGATTTTCTTTTTCCCAAAAAATGCGTAGGATGTAATAAGTTAGGTGCATATTTTTGCCCGGGTTGCATACTAAATATCAACCAGGAGGATCTGGTTTGCCCTTTTTGCGAACGGGCTTCAATTGGCGGGGTAACGCACCCTGTTTGCAGGAGGAAGTTTGGCCTGGATGGTTTATGGAGCCTAGGAGTTTATAATCCTCCCTTAAGAGATGCGATCCAAAAACTAAAGTATAAATGGGTTGTAGAATTGGGGGATATTCTGACAAATATTGTCATAGAATACTGGGCCAGATACCCCACAGTGCTTTTAGACCAGATCAGGAAGAGTCAGGGAAAGGGATGGATTGTTGTACCTGTTCCTTTGCATTGGACCCGCCAAAACTGGCGCGGTTTTAATCAATCCGCTTTGTTTGCACAATCTTTGGCTCAAAAAATGGGTTTAAAATACCATGATTGCTTAAAGCGTATCAGGGCCACTAAACCTCAGGTAAAACTTGAAGCGCGTGATAGACGTCAAAACGTCAAAAATGCTTTTTCCTTTGCCTCCAAAAAAGAAATGCATAATACTGGATACTTAATACATAATACTAATGTTTTGCTTGTTGATGATGTCTGGACAACAGGTTCAACCCTAAAAGAATGCTGCTACGCCCTAAAAAGAAATGGTGCTCAAAAAGTTTGGGCTTTAACTTTGGCACGGTAGCGAACTCATGGAGCTAGATAGTAGATGGGTTCTTTGGTACAATTAACCTCGTTGGAGAGGTCGCATAGTGGTCGAGTGCCGCTCGGTGCTAACGAGCAGTAGGCGTAAGTCTACCGTGGGTTCGAATCCCACCCTCTCCGCCAAGTTCAGATTTCGGACCTCAGAATTTAGATGTCGGATTAATCTGATATCCGATTTCTGAAATCTGATATCTGGAATGGAGGGGTCGCATAGTGGCCTAGTGCGGAAGTCTTGAAAACTTCTGAGGGCGCAAGCTCTCCGTGAGTTCGAATCTCACCCCCTCCGCAAACTTGAGATTCTGACATTTATGTCAGGTTCTCAAGTTTTGATGGGGTACAAGATTAGAACCGATTTACACAAAGTGTAATATCTGTTCGCTCGAGTCCGAAGGACGAGGGTATATTATCTCACCCCCTCCGCAAAGTAGCTAAACTTAAAACATGTCTGATGAACTTTTAAGTAAGCACCCTTTGATTATTGAAGCATTCAGAAAAGAGTTGTACACTAAAGATAATGCCTAATGAATCAACTAATCTAGAACCCCTGCCTGATTTAAATCCCGAACATGAGTTGCCCGGTTCCATTGATCCTGAAAAAGAACTGCCCAATCCGCTTGAATCATCAACTGAATTGTCTGCAGGTCATATGGAGGAAGCGAATGTTAAAACAGAACACATAAAACCGGATGAATTCCATGAATTTGACTCTGTCAGGACTCTACTTTTGTGGAAGGCTGCTTCCCGTCCATTCAGGAAAAAGGACCGCTCTTTTTATACCACAGTAGCAATACTTGTTTTACTTACTTCGATGATATTTTTTTTAGCAGGGGAAAAGATTCTGGTAGGTGCTATCTTTGCCCTGGGTTTTTTGGTTTATGTTTTGAATTTTATCCCGCCGGAAGATGTGGATTATAAAATCTCTACCCAAGGGGTTACTATCGGGGATCACTTTTACCATTGGCAGGAGTTGGATTCTTTCTGGTTTTCAGAAAAAGACGGTCACAAACTCCTGCATGTTTTAACAAGGCTAAACTTTCCCGGAGTTTTACTTCTGGTTTTAGGAAACCAGGATGAAGATGAGATTAAAAATATCTGTGCAGAATATCTGCCTTTTCATGAGATAGCGCCAAAAACCATGGTTGAAAAATGGTCAGACAGCCTGCAGAAACATTTTCCGCTGGAAAATCCCCACAAGTAGCACAATCGTCAAATTTAGGGTAAAATTCAACTTGAGCGCTCGTAGCTTAACGGATAGAGCATCGGATTGCGGATCCGAAGGTTGCAGGTTCGAGTCCCGCCGGGCGCGCCACCTCGAAGGTTCGCTCACCGACCTTAGTCGGTGGGTATATTATCCTTTCGGGGGTGCACATGGTGGGGTCGCATAGTGGCCTAGTGCACTGGTTTCGAAAACCGGAAAGGGCGAAAGTCCTTCGTGGGTTCAAATCCCACCCCCACCGCAGGAGATGGCATAGTTGACAAAGTTTGTATGAAAGCCATACAATGATACTATGACAATTACAATTAACATCTCACTCCCAAAATCTCTCCATGCCGACGCTAAGAAAGCGGTAGCCGGTAAGGGTTATACATCAATTAGCGAGCTCTTTCGTGATGCTTTGCGGCGGTTTTTGTACCCCGAATTGACTGAAAATGGATTTACCTCAGAGTTTGAAGAAGAAGTGCTACAAATAGCCAATGATTCCAATCAGGAATATATCGAGTGGGATGGCAAAACGCCTTTCGCTCAGTTTGTGATGAACTATCCTCTGAAGAACCACCGTGAGCAGAAGCATGGTTAAGATTAAATATGCCAGAGACTACGTTCCTTTTTTAAAGTCTATATTAAAAGAATTTCCAGATCTTGAATCAGTTATCAATGAGAAGGTCAGGTTGTTTGCGCGGA
>CAZFVS010000138.1:0-2941 GCA_964522265.1 uncultured Gammaproteobacteria bacterium
CTGGCAAAAGCATATTTTGAACTGGGTAAGTACCTGCAGGCAAAAAAAATTTACCAGGAGGTTCTAGGACTGGATCCTTATAATCTGATCGCCCAAAAAAATTTAAAGCGGGTTGGCGCATTTAAGAAAAATAGTCTGGTAAAAAATAACTCTGTAGAAAATTACATCTCCCCATTGCTCTTCTTGGAAGAACCCGGCATTACCAAGGTTGTAAGTCTGATAAAAGTTGCAGAACCACACAGACTCTTGATGCTTTCTTCAGGAACATTAGTTAATTTAGTCCAAAAAAACCGGGGTGTTTCTGTAACAAACAGTGAAAACCAATATTTAGGAGTGCTACCGGATGATACAGCTCATCATTTACTAAAATTGATGAAGGGGGGCAATAAATACCAGGCTTTAATTAAATCCATTAAACAAAACGGTTTAACTATTATTATCAGGGAGGTTTTTAGGGCAAAGAGGTTCAAAAACCAGTCTTCTTTTCTAGATAATAACCGGATACTGACCTATTCTTCCCAAAATATTCCTTTCAATACGGACGAACTAACTACGGAAAGCGATGATGCAATAATTAGTGACGAATTACCCCAATGAAGCTAAAACCTCTTGTGTGGATAATAAAAAAGGTTGGGCTTCTTTTTTAACTACTACCCGTCTTTCGAAATCGTCATACAAATCGCTGTTTGTTTGCTCACGCTGTTTTATGAGTCCGGTTGTATCTAATATGTGTTTATCAATTGTCCTGGCAAGCTCTACCCTGCCAATCTGCTTTTGATCCACAACCATAGCTCTGATTGTAACCTGGAACAAACCTTTTTTTTGAGGGGCACAGACCACCTGCCAAAAAAACTGCTGATCCTGGCTCAAATGAACTTCCTTTAAAAAGGCTGCATTGATAACCAGTTTTTTGGGGTTAGGTTTTGGTGAAATCTGCCAAATAAACGTGTCCGATACCTGCGGAAGATAGTTTTCAAGCTGGAGAAGTTGGAGTTCCGGCAAAAATTCCGCAATACCCAGCGGGGCAAAAATCACAAGAGCGCTCTGTGGCCCTTTAAATAGTTTTTCCAAAGAGAAAATTACTTTCAGGTTTGCTGCCCAAGCATGCATTTTTTCTAAAGTTTCCTGACTCAAAACCGCTTTATTCCTAATGAGGAACAACCCGTAAGGCAAGTTTAAAACCGGGGTATCCTGAAAATTTTTCATTGACCTGTAAGCCAGAAGTGAGGATATAATAATGGCGGCAAGCAATATGGCTGCCCAAAACATCAACATATTGTTAATGTTAATTTATGAACCTGGCGGTTGCAAGGGAGTGAATGTTACAGGCTAGCGTTCATGCCATAATCTCAAATAATCCCTGCCTAAAACTATACTGATATCAGCCCTGGAATTTACAACTTTTGGATCAGTATTCTCACATTTTTTCTTCAGGCAGTTTGGAGCAAAGACTTGAGCTAATCTTTGAAAGGTCATACCATTATTCTCTTTGGACTCAGCATAGACCCCCGATTCCTGTTGGTTGCTGCCAATGCTTGTCAAAATGACAACGTTACCCCCCATATTAGTTATAATCCTGGCAGCTTCTGCAGCAAGCCCTGTTTGGTCTGTACCATTAAACACTGCTATTGACTTACCTTCCTCTAAAATATTACTGTCAGCAAGATTTTGCCTGATATACAAGTCCAGTTTAACGCTATCTATACCCAATACCCTAGATGAATCTTTGAGTAATTTACTCTCCGTAATATCGGACCTCTCAAGATTAAGGGGGATGATCCTGTCACCCCGCAACTGAGAAAGCTCCTTATAAACCTGAAAGATTTCAACCGGAGTAAGATCTGTTTTTATATCTTTCGTCATGGTTAAGGCTGAGATTGGATTGGAACGAAAGCCGGCAATAAAAAGCTGTGCTGTTTTGGCATCCTGATTATTTAATATAATTATCCCGTCTATCGGCAACCCAAGCATCTTGCTTAGTGACATTTTCAGCAGGTTGTCCCCGGCTGGCGGATTTTCCTCTTGTCCTAATTTGTAAATACTGCCAACTTCCCACCATCCTAAATCCTTTGGAAGTTCTGTGTAAGTTTTATTAGGAATGGAGAGGATCATAGATTTCTTACCTTTTGGATCCAGCGTGATAACGGCTATTTGCAACTCTAAGGCTGGCTGAGATGAAATAAAAGCTAAATTTAAAGATGACTTTCCATCCCATGAGTATTGTTTTTTGATATTTAAGTTTAACGGTTTTTGTAAGGATGTTAAAAAAAGGGCTAATTTTCCCAGGACTAAAATTAAAAACAAAAACCCCAGCGCCAGAAGTGCCAGTTTGGTGCTTTTTTGGGATCTTGGGTTTTTCTGAAAGCTTCTCCGCACAAACTGCCTTTCTTCCGTCTTTGAAATTAAATATTTATTACCTGTTTTTACCCTTAGGTACAACTGCAGGTGGTGTAAAAACAGGAGCAACTGAAATTGGTTTGCTGCTTCCCCCTTTTTTCTTTTTCTTATTTTCGCCTGTATAAAAACTGCCAAAACCCATATGTTTTAAAAAATAATATAAAATATTATAGCAAGCGCAAGCAACCCGATACCAGAGTAAAGAAGCAAACTTTGAGAGATCTGAATAAGACTGAGCCCAGCCAACGCAAGCAAAATCCCCAATAAAATCAAAAGTACTGTAAAAATAGTTTTCCTCAATTCCTTCATATAATATTATAGTAGAGGTTAAACTGCAGGCTGTCAATGCCTATTCCAACCCACTGAAATGCACATTGGGCCAGGTTTGTTGGAGCTGCTCTACCAGGAATTTGCCAGAAACAATTTCCGGCAGGATGATATAGTCAGCGCCCAGTGTCTTAAGCGCTGCTGCGTGTTCATGGTCTAAAGCCCCCCCCCCCATATTGCCTCTCACATTCCTTTTTCGGCATTCTCCCAAAAGCAT
>CAZFVS010000139.1:0-2897 GCA_964522265.1 uncultured Gammaproteobacteria bacterium
TTGGACATCAGGGGTGGGGAATATTGAAATAGCAAAAGAGATTAAAAGATATTCTGCTGGTAAAAAAGTGGTAGTTTTTGTTGAAGAGGGCGCAAACCAGTATTGGTCATTTGCCAATCTGTATGATTTCGGGGGTGCTGCTATCTATCCTTCTGAAGAGCTTTCAAAGGGTGAGTTTATCAAGTTGAATAAATTACAGCCAGAAGAACTCAAACAAGATCTGTATATTGTCTTAAACCGTAACCCTCAAGCGCCTGATAGCTGGCCTGTAACCCTTGTTTACCAATTTCCGAAAGGGCCAAACCGGACAATAAATATTTACAAAGTTAAAATTTAATATAAATATTTAAAATTGATTACTAATCGGCTGTTTTTGCAGTAGCATTGATTTTCCTTTTTGCCAAATAATTTTATATTTTTTTTCTCTTATTAAATTATTTATCACTCTTTCCATTTCTTTAGATGAAACTAGCGGAGCAAATTTATTTGGGCCATCTGCCAAATCTACAACTATATATTCAGCATTCCCTATTTTTGGGAGAAGGTAAAAGTTTTCTCTACCAGAAAGGTGCGGTAATAAAGAATTATTTGCAGCTATAGTAACATCTTTTGGTACTTGGCTTATCAACTCATGCGCATCTTTAATCCAAGCAGGATGCTCATAAAATTGTTTTTTAAATAACGAATTTATTGGTGCATGAAATACTATATCCTGCATAAGAGTAATTAGTAGAATAAATGACGCTAACGAGAAAAAAATTTTCTTTTTATTAACACATCTTTTGGTCAAAAAAATAATTAAATTTAATACTCCAAAGCTTTGTGCAACCGCCAAAGGCGGAATTAAACCTGCAGCATACTGGTTGTTAAATTCAAAACGTCTTGGGATTGAATCATCATAAAATCTTATGGCAAGGTTGCCCAAGGGCAAGATGAGATTTGTTGGCGAAAGAAGCGGTAAAAATCCATCACTTGCCAAAGATATTAAAATTGTTTTCCTTTTATTGTAGTTGTCAAAAAGTTTGGTTAAAAATTGGGAAGGGTCTCTAACCATTTTTAAGATAACATCCGGGGGGCGGTTGCTGTTTGTAAAAAAAAGGTATTCTTTCTTAGCGGAAATTGAAGGCATTATAAGATAAGTAAGCAAGAAAAAAGTCCCTAGACCTAAAATTATGTTTACAAAGGCTTTTTTCAACCCTTCACCAATAACAGCGATATAAAGCGCCAACGGTATTGCAAATAGTGTATATTCTTCTTTCGTTAGAAGTATAAATACAAAGGATACCCAGTAACCTAAATTATTTCTTGTAAGTAAAAAATAAATTGAAAAAAGAAGCGGTAAGGCTACTGTGGGTGCATCATTATATTCGCCCAAGACCATAAACTGAAAAGAAACATTGAGTAGGTATACAATACATATTAATAAACTTAATATCTTTATCTGATAACCTGAAAATTTTGTTTTTATCAGGATTCTTTTTGCAATTAAGTATAAAGGTAAGGCTGATAAGGATGCTACCGTTGATTGGATTATGTATAACATTTCAGCCTTACCCCAAATTTTATAAAGCAGACCTCCAAAAATATAAAGCAGTGGATGAAAATGATCTCCCAATCCTACGAAACCATGCAGAGAACTTATGGGAATTTTTAATTGACTTACTAAAAACAACTGCTGGTCAAAAACTGCAGTATCCCAACCAAAAGTCTGAAAATGGTTATGTTTTTGAAAACCAATGAAAGAATATATAATTGAAAATAAGACGATGATTAAACAAATCGTTGTAATATCTGAACCAATTACATCATTAACTTTGTTAAAATATTTTTTATTTTTCATTTCTCAAAAGTAGTTTCAGAATATACCATATAACTTCATTCATTTTAATGTGTATTGGTGATATCATGTGCAAAAAGACATGGAGAAATATCTTTATTCAGATTTATATGAGTTAGAAGAAAAACATTGGTGGCATAAAGCCAAAAGGGAAACAAGCCTTTATCTAATCAATAAATTTTTAAAATCAAATTACAACAAAATCTTAGATGTGGGTTGTGGAACCGGTAAAAATATAGAGTCTATGGCGGGCTTTGGAAAGGTTTGGGGAATAGATATAGAAAAAGAGTCAATAAAATATTGCAAATTCCGAGGTCTAAAAGAAATAAAAATTGTAAGCAGTGATAAAACAGGATTTCAATCAAGCTTTTTTGACCTTGTCACCCTACTTGACGTTTTAGAACATACTGAAGAAGAAAAAACATTAAAGGAGTTGAAAAGGATATTAAAAAAGGATGGACTTGTACTGATAACGGTTCCCGCTTATCTCTGGTTATGGAGCAGGTGGGATGAGGTATTACATCATAAGAGAAGATATACTCAAAAAAGTTTGATAAGAATTTTAGAAAAAAACGGGTTTAAAATTCTGGAAATTTCATATATGCATCCCCATCTTGTAATACCTGTTTTTATAATCAGGTTTATACGTTCTAAATTACTAGATAAAAAACAATATAACTCCGATTTTAGGATCAACAACCAGTTCCTTAATTTTTTTATGTATTCCTTAGCAAAATTTCAGTTAAAATTCATGAGGATTACTTCTATCCCATTTGGCACTAGTCTGATATGTTTAGCGAAAGTTCAGAAATGAAAGGAAAAACCCCTTTTTTATCAATAATAATTCCAGTTTTTAACGAAACTAAAAGAATTAATAAATTAACGGAAATCATTCTGTTTTTAAAAAAATTGAATTTTACAACAGAACTGATAATTGTAAATGATGGAAGCACTGATACAACCCTAAATAAAATCAAAAACTTCCGGAAATCATATGGATTCTTGTTGATAAATTATAGTAAAAACCTGGGTAAAGGGTACGCTTTAAAACAAGGTATAC
>CAZFVS010000140.1:0-2785 GCA_964522265.1 uncultured Gammaproteobacteria bacterium
TCTCTTTTGCCACTACCACTCCTCCCCTTGGGATACCCAAAACAATGGTATCCTTACGCCCTTTGTATTTATGCAGCTTTTCTGCCAAAAGTATTCCAGCTGATTGGCGGTCTTTAAAGATAACCATGGTAAGTAAAAAATTCTAAGTAAAAAGTAAAAAACTATTACTTTCGGGACTTAGAAACTATGCTGCCTAATATTTTTGCCAATTCTTCAGCTTCAAGAATCAATGGTTCAATTTTGGACCCCTCAAGTAAATCAGTATCAATTAAGGATCTTAACCAGAATTTAGTCTCAACTGCAGATTTTAAAGCTATGTTGTAAAAGTTAATGAAATCTTTTTTAGAAGAAGCTGCACTTCCTTATTTGCACCAATCGACATTCCACATCTTATAAGTTGATCTCCTATCACAAATGCTGCTGTGTTTTTAGGTAAAATTTTTACAAGTTTTATGACACTTATTCCAAATTGATAACTTCTTTCTTTAAGATCAAAAATTTTCTCCATTTTTTACTTTTACCTTTTTACTTTTAACTTTAAAATAGGCTTATCTGTTCTTCCCCAGCTTTTTTCTCTTCTTCCCCATCCCAGATCTTGACCACCCCATATGTATTATCATACCCCGGTTCAATCTTAAGTTTGCCATCACGGACACGCCCAATACCCTCAGCCACCCTGTCACCAGATGCCATAGATATCAAATCAAGCGGGGTTTTGGTCAAAAGCTTCAATTCATTGTCAACTGTCGTGACCAATTTTATGTACTCATTTTTAACCTTTTGGCTTGCTACACCAGTACTAAATGCCTCAGCAATAATCTCCTCCAGCTGGACTAACATCCGAAAACCGGGGCGATTTGGGAATGCATCTGATTTGGTTATCCCATCTTTACCTCCAAAGGAGGGGCGTGTTATCATTAATTTTAAATCTTTAATCTCTCGCGTAGCGAGTTCTTCCACCCTCTGCATTACACCAACTGTTAAAGGTTTTCTGCAAACCGGACAGATTTTGCCTTTTTGTTTCAACTCTTCTGGCCCATAAACAATTCCGCAGTTTCTGTGGCCTGAATAATGGTACTTGCCTTCTTCAGGGAAAAATTCAATTGTACCAACTATATTTTGGCCTCTTAAAGCTTCAAAAAGCCCTTTAAAAGTTGCTTCTCCGCCAAAAATAGTTACTTCCCTACCCATTCTGGGGAGGGAGTGCAGATCCGAAAATGAAACAATTGATTTATTGTCCAAATCTCCCACCCGCCAGTTCATGGCAGGTTCACTGGAAAGCCCTGTTTCTACAGCATAGATCTGCCCTGTGAATTCACCAAAACAATCTGCAATCTTATCATAACCTGAATTTGCTCCATAAAGTGAAAACCAGGGGGTCCAGATATGGGCAGGGATAATTAAAGCTTTGGGTTCTGCTGCCAACACCAGCTCACAAAGCTGTTTCGATGATAAGCCCAGAATGGGACGCCCGTCTGAAGCCAAATTGCCCCCTTTTTTGGTAAGTGCCCCGGAAAGCTTTTGGGCGCTGTCAAGACTGGGAAGCAGGATAATTATATGGATGCGGTAAACTTTGCCTTTTTCGGAATATATACAGGAAACCTCCGTAGTAAATACAAACTTAGTATCTTCATATTGATATAACCCACCATTTGCTTCTTTAAGCACACTTTTTAGCTCTGTTTGCCACAGCGGATGAAGACAATCCTCGGTGCCGACCAGGTCAATCCCCTTATATCTTGCCCATTTTGCTAATTTAGTGATATTTAAATCTCTTGAACACGCCCTGGCAAATCTGGAGTGGATGTGAAGGTCAGCAACATAAGCCATGGAGCAATTATAGCACCTGTCTATGCTCTAATCTTTTCTTAAACAAATTTTCCCTAAATCCGCCTTCATTGACAAATTTCTCTTCCAACCACCTGAGTTTTTGATCTAATAATCTGTTAGTTTGGTTTATGAGACAAACCATTACATTAGCAGCCTCTTCCGGGTTTTCAATATAATATTTATAATTTTTATAATTATTATAACGATTATATACGAAGCTTCGGACTTTTTGAGCCTCCGGGTGATCTTTCTCCCAAACCTCAAACCCCTTTTGTCTTAGAAAATCTTGATAGTCATTTAAAAGTTCTTCTAAACTACCTCTAGAAACCCCCAAAAGCTTTATCCTACCTTCCAAACTTTTTTGTAGATAACCTTCAGCTATGTTTTGCTTACCTGAACGTGCAGCCTGCTACATTTGGTCTTTTGTGCGGGATTTGTAATAAATATATCTTTTGACAAATTACCCAGTAAAATCATAGATGATTTCTGTTTGCCTAAAGAAAGGTAAGTCTTTATAACCGTTATTCATTTTTTAAACTGCTGTTTGTACATTCCAATCAGCTCTTTAACTGTTGTAGCATCTTCCGCTCTTTTGTCTCCACCGCGGAAGTTTACGAGCCTGGGAAATCTTAAAGCATACCCGGGTTCATCTGGTGTTTTACCTGCAGTATGAACCGGGCTTCTGGTGATCTCATCTGCTAAAACCTCGATCACAATTTCAGGCTTTATCCAGACAGAAGGCTTCAAAATAGAATTAACCCTGGCTGGTTTGTGGTCGACTTTAATCTTATCAGCCCTTTTGTGGATTTCCCTGAATTCCTCATCAGTCAACCCTGTTCCAATTTTGGAAACAGTTACAAATTCATCTTTTTTATCATCATAAACACCAACCAGAAGCGCACCTGCCCCAAATTCCGCTCTTTTACCCTTACCATAGATGTAACCCAAAATTACA
>CAZFVS010000141.1:0-2687 GCA_964522265.1 uncultured Gammaproteobacteria bacterium
GGATCGCTGATGCGCTACCTGTTAGGCACGGTATGCCTGTGGAAGCATTAAGCCATGATTCCAACCAGTAGATAGCGAGAACTGTTGTTTATGAAGATAGTAGAGAACGCTTTGAGCGTTCCGCTTCAGTAACTGTCACAAATAATAATCCCAACCCTGATAAAAAAACAATTATTAAAACTGTAAAGGTTAAACTGTAGGATTACATCGGCAGGCACGAAACAGCATGATCCGCCTGAAAGTCAGTATCTGTATTGGCATCATTTTCCGCCTGGACAGCAGTAAACATATCTTTGTCCCCAAAGTCATTACTCAGGGATATTTTCCAGGCAGGGGTTCCATAAATTGATGAATTAAATACCCGGTAAATCTCATAACTTCCACTGTTAATGGGGTATCCACTACCAGTATCGGCATAGCTTGATATGTCATACCAAGTTTGAGTAGTTGGGTTGTAGACATAATATTTGTCTACAAGGTCTTCTGCAACGATCTTCCCGTAAGCCAGAATAAACCCTTCCTTTGGATTAGCGTTTAACCTTGCTTTAATGGTATTAAGATCTAATGCCTGCCCCCCTGCCTGGTTGTAAAAAGCCACATAGTATTTGGTGGCATTGGTGGCTGTAAGATAGATCCTCATAGGGTTAAAGACTCCTCCTATAATTCCCCCGGAACCGGAACACAAAGCTGCGTCACCAGCGAAAATGGGTTGAATCTGCAGTGCTGATACTATTGGCGGAGGGAGGGTGACTATAACTGCAGCAGGACCGCAAGTATCTCCAAATCCCGGACTGATTCCTTCTTGCAGCATCTGCCATTTATTAGAATATGTTCCAGGTGTAGAGGGAGCGGTAACATTAAAGTTAAAGGCTTTATTTCCTCCCGGGTTAACATCAGAAGCGAGTCCTACCCGGTTTAACCCCCAACGAAGGTTATTTTGAGGATCTTGAGAACCTAACTTATAAGGATTAGAAGTGCCTGCCAGCCAAGCCCTTGAAATTCCAGGGTTGGGATTGCTCATCGTTAATGTCACATTCTTGGTTTGGTTAATCGTAAATTGTTCTCCCATATTTGCAGAATACCCAACGCAGGTAGCATTTCTTTGACAGTATGCACTCTGCTGCAAACCCGTGTCATTATCGGACCATGTTTCTCCTCCAGCACCGACTGCCTTGACTTTATACCAATGCCACTCACCTTCCAGGCCAACGAAATCAGTATAAGCTGTAGTATATATTGGCCCGGCTATTTTGTTTATCGCAGCTGTGCCGTCCCGGTAGATCTCATAGTAAGATGCATATTGTACGGCACTCCAATGCATAGTTGCATAAGCATTGTAACCACTTGCAGTACAAGCTGAAGTATCATAGGTAATATGAGGGGGTTCTGGAGGCCGCGGTTTTAATGCTATTTGAAAATTAACTCTTTGATTTTGTGGATTTAACCAAAAATCGAGAGCATTTGGATTTGGGTTGGGCCACGGATTCCAGGAGATGGTGCTGGTAGTATATCCTGAACCGCCTGCCGTATTTTGAGGATATGGATACCCACCGGAAAAAGTCCACATACCGCAGGTAGTAAGTGGTGTTGTCTTTGAGCTGCCAGTATAACAAATAGCTTTCCAGGAAGAAATATAATAACCGTTCGGTATTGGAAATGAATTTCGGTACATATATGAAAGGTCTACTTCTCCACCAGTGCCAATTGGGTCTGGTGAATGAGGACAATTTTTCCCTTCAGCGACTTGCGTATTTGAATTTGAACAGAAAAAACCTCTATATGATGGGTTATTTGATGATGTTGTCATATAATATGTTTTCCCGGCAGCCGGAATTGAATCTGCGGGTCCTGAGGTTTTTGGCGGACCAGGATCTTGCCACCGATAAGTAGTTACAACAATATTGTCTTGTGGAGTGTCAGTTCCAGCATCATAATTGCCGTTCCCGTTATTATCAATAAATATATATCCTTCAATATCTGAATTTGCTGATACTTGTGTGTTTAGAAATTTACCAAATCCCGGTAAATTAAGTGCCGGAAGCACCATTAATATTAAGGCTATAACAACTATTCTGGAGGAAAATAAAGCTAAATTATTAACAACCTTCATCATTTTTTTATATTAACTGATACTGATGGAGATGGAGATGTTGGAGCTGTAGGAATACCGCCAATGGATATAACCTTAAATTTATCACCGGCTAATTTAAGATTTATTAAAACATCCCTATTTAATATGGAACTTTTGAGTCTGGCAGAATCTGTTGCCGGGATCACAACTGAATTTGAAATTTTAGTTTTTTCATCCAGTGTTATCCAGACTATGTTCTCATCCATCTCCACATCATTTTCCACATTATCACTGTTTTTTACCCTTAATGTTTTATTGTCTATACCCAAAACCGTGCCTTTAATAATTGCTGTTTGAGCAGAAAAAACCTTTCCTTGGCTAGCCTGCTCAATAGCGGGGGTTTGATTCACACTCGGTTTTCCGGTTAAACTATTTGATCCTATAAAATACCCTCCCAAACCTGCAACAATTATTACAGCTATAAAAAGCCAGACGAATTTTAAATTCCCAGCCATAAATTTATTATGTAGTGATAGCAATACTTATGTCAATAGCCCAAAAATCTGACATTACCCCACTAAGGTAAATTAAATGTCTTTTAATATATGGGCCAGAT
>CAZFVS010000142.1:0-2619 GCA_964522265.1 uncultured Gammaproteobacteria bacterium
TTTCAAACAAAGGTCATATTTGGCACCTTATTCCGCTTCACCCTTTTATGATCCTTGCTTTTTTTGGTTTTTTTTATGTTGTTTTGGAAAAAATATGCAAGAAGAAAATAATTGTATCCCTGATAATTTTTGCAATCGGTTTATATTTCTCACTTTTACAAATGAGACAGATTTGGTATCAGTTTGTAGATATTCCTGCTTATGTTTCTGATGAAGCAATTTTATCAAGGGAAGCAGAAAAATATGCCCAGGATTTTTATATTGATGGTGGAGATTTCGGGCCCTCTGCAGTTTTTTATTCAGGGGGAAAACATGTCAGCAAAGTTTGGGAAGGGGGATTACCTGAGTTGTTTGAGACGCCAAAACCGTTTGTACTCATAACCCACCAGTGGAGATTGGATAAATACAAAATTGAAAAAAAAAGATATAAAGTGTTAAAATCCGACCGGGATAAAATTTTAGTTATAAAAATATGATTAAAGAAGTTTTGGTTGCGGGAAACAGGGGGACATGCGGAGGGGTCAATATGGCATTGGAATCAGTCAACCAGGTTTTGGATATTGTTGACGGAAGGGAAACAGTTTATACAAATTGGGATATTGTCAACAATACTCCGATTATGAAAAATCTTGGCGATAGGGGGCTTGTTTGTATTCAAAATGATTGGGAAAAAGCGCCGGATGGATCTATACTACTGTTCTCTGCCCATGGTGTACCGCCAAATTTCCATGAAATTGCCCGGGAAAAAAATTTAACTGTTATAGATGCAACTTGCCAGCTCGTTAACAGGGTCCATTCCCTGGTAAAAAATGCCGTGAGTCATGGCAAACATGTGGTGTATGTCGGGGTAAAAAACCACCCGGAAACATTAGGGGTGATGGGTGAGGTAGGTAAGCGGGACATTAGTTTGGTTGAGAATATGGCTGATGTTGAAGACTTAAAAATATCCGGGAAAAATGCAGTTGTTTATTCACAGACAACTCTTTCAACAGCAGAGATTAGACAAAAAATATTAAGACTTAAGGAACGGTTTCCTGATCTGGAAATTCCATCAAGGCTGGATATCTGTTATGCAGCTGATAATAGGCAGGAGGCGGTCAGTGAACTTGTGGAATTAGTTGATCTGATATTGGTTGTGGGTTCAAAACACAGCCATAACAGCGAGGAGCTAAGAAGAATAGGAGAGAGGGCAAAGCTTCCTTCTTTTTTGATTGACTCCCCTGGTGAAATTCAGATGAAATGGTTTGATGGCATTGAAAAAGTTGGACTTTCATCAGGAGCCTCTGTTTTGGAGTCAAACACAGAAAGTGTGTTGGACTGGTTCAGGGATAAAGATATTTTGATAAAATATCTTCCGCAAGTTGTGCCTGAAAAAAACATGATGTTTAAATTGCCTCAAGGAAGTATAGATTTACTAAAGACAAGATATGGAACGGATTAAACCAATATTGGTAGTCTTTAAGGGTCAGCCGGCTACAGGAAAATCTACATTGGCAGAGCAACTATCTAAAAGTTTAGGATGGCAATTAATTATCAGGGATCAAATAAAAGAGGATTTAATTGTTGACGGTGTAGATGAAGATATTTTAGGCAAGAAGAGTCATGAGATAATGTGGAATAAGGCAAGGGATATATTAGTAAATGGTTCTCACTGTATTTTGGATACTAATTTAAACCAAAAAATTGCATATGATGATTTGGTTGAATTAGAAAAAAATATTAAAGCCAGGATTTTAATTATAGACTGTTTTTGCAGCGATGAATCAGTCCACAAAGCCAGGTTTGACGAGAGGAAAAAAATGAATTTGTCACCATTTTGGATTAAAAATTGGGATGAATACCAATATTATTTAAAGAGCGAAAAAAATAATGGGGATTTTGAAATAAATTATCCAATGCTTAGGGTAGACATGAGTCAGGAATGCAATTTTGAAGAAATTAAAAAATGGATTGAAATGGGAAAAGATTCCTTAGGAGTTGGTATAATGAGTGGGTGGGGATTTTCAAAAAATACTGTTTAGAAATTTTGCTTTTTTTAGGGATTATTGTTCTTTTTTTTGCCCTGAGGCTGCCTAATTTAACACTGCAGCCTATTTTTGCAGACGAGGCTATTTATATCAGATGGGCACAGGTGATGAGGGCTGAGCCTACCTTGAGGTTTTTGCCGTTGTCTGACGGCAAGACACCGCTTTTTATGTGGGTTATGATCCCCATGTTTAAATTCGTCAATGACCCTCTTTTTGCAGGCAGGTTATTATCGGTTTTTTCCGGTTTTGCAACTTTGGCTGGTGCAACGGTATTATCCTGGAAATTTTTTGGCAAACGGACAGCCCTGTGGTCGGCATTTTTTGTTGCAATTACCCCGTACATGGTATTTTTTGACAGGATGGCGCTGGTTGATTCCATGCTGGCGGCATTTTCTATTTGGGCGCTTTTTTTGGCTATGATTTTGGTCCAAACTTTCAGAATAGATTTTGCTATGTTCTTAGGTTATGCTCTCGGAGGAGGGATGCTTACCAAAACTCCGGGTTTTTTTAATATTTTGATTGTTCCTGTAGCGTTATTTCTTTTTGATTGGAAAAACAAAAATAGGGAAAAGAGGCTGCTTAAAATATCAGG
>CAZFVS010000143.1:0-2596 GCA_964522265.1 uncultured Gammaproteobacteria bacterium
TAAAAGTATTCGCAATAGGGTCAAGATATATTTTCACTTTGGCCATATTAATTTCCCTTTTTTCTTAAACTCTTTTGTCTGATAAACTGTGACTAAAAATCCATCACCATTTAAAACTTTCACTGCAACAATAAGTATATCATAGTTTGCTTGTGTTTGTGCGTAGAGTAGGATTGTACTGTCGGTCACACTTCTTCTAACTTCATCCGGATTTGTTAAAGCCTTTTTAACCTCGGGGGTATCATATTTTAATTCCCTATGTTTTAAAGTTTTAATTTTCTGCCAATAATCCTTAGTGGTGCGGATTTTTCTACCTAAAACATCTGTGACTTCAAATAAAAGGTCATGATCCACTATTTTCTTAGCCATAGCAATACTATAGCAGAAGTTTTATTAAAATAGGATTATTCATGCAATTAAACCTACTATCACCTCAAAGACGGGAGGGAAGACCATCAGGGAAAAAAGTATTGCAGATATAAGCATGGCAAAATAGGCTTTTTTTTGGTTTTCCAATTTTGCAGATTTTAAAATTAATAAAGACAGAATAAATATTAAAATTGAAAAGACAAATAAGCCCAAAAGAGGGCCTATTGGCGGATAGAAATTTAGGAAATTTTTTATATTTGCAAAACTTTCTTTTAAAATATTTAATACCCAAAAGAAGGTTAAAGAGAAACTTGCGACCCACTCAAACCTTAAGGATGTAGAAATATTTTTATCCATTTCAAATTGGCACTGTTTTTGTAACCAGCACTGCCTCCCCTGCTACAACTAAAACAAAGATAAGTGATAAAATTATGCTGGTAATAACTGACATGCGCAGATATTTATTTCCTGAATCAGTCAATTTATCACCAATTTGCGAGACAATCACTAAAGCCACCAAGATTAAAATTGGCGGGGCGAAAGCTAAAAATTCTTTATGCTCAAAAATAATGTTATGAAGCCAGGCTAAATCCTCTGAAGCTTTTAAAATTGTCCTTGGGCCACCTTCTGCCCGGTAAGGAATATAAACTGTCAGCCCAAATATATCAAGCAGTAGCAAATCTGCAAAAAGAGTCAGGAGAGAAATTTTTAACCATTTTACTGCAACTGCTATTTTTTCTGATAAGAAAAATAAGACTATTCCTGCCCCAAACAAAATCAGGGATGCCATAGCCAAAGTTCCATGAGAATTAGCCAGCCATCCCCAAAAAGTAATATTTGACAATCCTTTAATTAACTCTTCCATGATTTCATTGTTTTAAAATATTGGGTTTAGGGAATAAATCATATAAAAACCCAAAAGCAATAGGAAAAGACCCATGCCAAGCCTCATAGCTCCGCGGTGTTCTTTTCTCCATATTTCCAGTCTGTCGGACGAAGTTCCAAAGTAAGAAACCCCGATTATGATAAAAAGAGGGATGATGAAGATAAAATTATAAAGAAGAAGAAACGGGACTGCGGTTGCAAAAAGCCCTTTTGAAAGCATGGCAAGTATTGCAAGGTATGGTGCTCCTGTACAAGGCAATTCCACCATCACAACAAATACACCCAATAAAGCTGTGGTAAGTACCAGTAATGCCGGATGACGCGTCTCCATTTTTTCTATCTGGTTCGTGTAGTATTTAATCCGTTCCCCTCCTCCGGGGATAATCTGCAGAGAAGGTCCTCTGCCATACCAGAAATAATCTTTTATCTCCAGTAATCCTGCAAAAATAGCAATTAAAGCACCTATCCAATAAAATATTGAAGATAAACCTGAACTTATGGCAGTTTTCAAAATTCCAAAACCTAAAAGCAGGTAGGTTATATAAACAACTGCTGAATAAAGCAGCCCAAAAAGCAGCATTTTCTTTGGGCTCTTATATACCCTTGTCATAAATGCTATAAGAAAGATCAGCACCCCAAACATACAGGGGTTGATGCTGTCTACAACAGCAGCAACAATTACCAATCCTAAAGTCAAACCTTGTCCTTCCATATTATTTTTTCTCCTCTAGGGGACAACCTCCAAAAGCACCTAATTTTTCAAGGGGTTGCAGCCCGTCAACCCTTTTTTGCTCAACACCATCTTTTTCTATTATAAAGGTCGGGGTTTTGTTGATCTTTTTTTGCAGGCAGAGTTCCGGTTGGGGATTTGGCCCTTCCGGATGACACTCTACTGAGTTAAGTTTTTTGTAAGCCTCACCTAAAAGTTTTTCCTGTCTTTTGCAATTGTTACACTTTACTGATTTATAATAAACCACCCCATTTTTATTCAGGCATGCGACAAAATTGCTATAATCCTTCTTAACAACAGTGCCGGTTTGCATAAAGTAAATTACAAAACTCATCACAATGCCTGTAATAATAAGCGGCGCCAAAAGCCTAAAGGTTATGGGTGTAATTTTCCTGGTTGCAAAAAAAGAGCTGATCAGTATTAAAACCATTAAGGTTTTCGATGCTTCACAAAGGATACAGACAGCTTTAATGACAAAAATTTCCAGGATTGAAAAATAGAGTGAAGGTATAAGCATCAAAATAGTCAAGAAAAAAATGTACTGGAAAACTTTTCTGGATTTGTTCAACAAAACCAGCAGTAATATTGTCACAAAATAAAAAAGACCCATTA
>CAZFVS010000144.1:0-2563 GCA_964522265.1 uncultured Gammaproteobacteria bacterium
GCCTCTTTCATCCCCGCCCTAAAAGAGGGCGGGGGTCTCAGAGGCTTTCACTAGAAGTTCTCTTGAACTACCATAGTCTGTATAAATTAAATCCTGTCACAGCCAGGTCTGCAATGCTTGAGGTTTGGGGTCAAACGGGTAATATTTCTACAACAGCCCGGATGTTTTCAACTACCAGGAAAGTAGTGCAACTGGCTATTAAAAAGCAGATTACTGGTAACCTGGCTGATAAATCTCATATTGCCATCATAGTCCATAACAGAACTGAGGTTAAACTGGAGGAAAAAGTTATTGCTCTTAAAAACTCAACTAAGTTTGGTTACAGAAGAGTAGCCAAAAATTTAAGAGAAAAACAAGGACTGGAAATTAAGGATTCAACTGTTAGAAATATCCTCAAAAGAGCCAGGATTAAGGGACTATTAAAAGGAGAAAAAGTCAGAAGCAGTAATGGCAAACCTGTCAGTTTTTACGACTGGTACACAGCGGAGCCTTTTGAGATTATCCAGACTGATTTGAAGGTAATACTGGATAAAAAGGCCCTGCCCCAGGAGGTTTACCACCACACCCAAAGATATAACCTGCCCTTGTATCAATGGACTGCTGAATGTGTTAATACCAGGATTAGATTCCTCTGTTACTCATATGAAAAATCATTCACTAATGGGCTAACTTTCTACCTAATGATTATCGCCTGGCTCCGGGCACATAACATCAGGACAGAGCTGGTATTCACTGTTGATTGGGGTGAAGAGTTTGGTGGTAAATCCAGGCAAAAGATTACTGATTTAAGAAAGCTCCTTAAACCCTTAGGTGCAACAGTCCACCAAAACCACAAAGGTCAATCTCAAGAAAATGGTTTCGTAGAAAGATCCCACCGGACTGATGATGAAGAATTTTACATACCAAGACTGCAAACCATTAAAAACAATGACCAATTTTTCCTGGAAAGTTTTAACTGGACCTGGTATTACAATACTAAAAGAGGCCATACTGGTGAAGGCATGAATGACAGCACCCCTTACCAGAAACTCCAAAAACAATACTACTGGATACCCAAAGATATTTGTGCATTTCCACCCTTGCTACTGGATAATATTTCTACTACTATTGGACCCTGGGGTGGATACAATCACCTGGCTCATTACCAAATCATATTGCATAACTTAACTAAAAATGATATATTTCCGCCATGCTGGAAAAGAATGCGGATTTACCCTTCTCTGTTTTAGCAGAAGGCCCTTTTAATCCCAAAGATATTTGGGTCTCCCCTACCAATAAAACTATTAAACATTCAAGCGAACTTGATGATTATATAGAAAACAATTGGCAAAATTATATTAAAGATAAGCCCACTAAAGCGTTTAACAACTCAATGTTACTGTTTACAGATGCTTTCAGCCTTGGACGATATCTTATTTTAGAAACAGGGTTGACAGATTTTAAAGAAAGGGTAGCCACGCAAAAGAAAGAAATCCTGCAAAAATATGGCATGGAGGCTGTCTCTGTAACTTTAGGTGTTGGGGTTCTATCCATTACTGCGGACAACAAAGTTGTTGTTGCCCAAAGGTTAACATACCACCCAAGAAAAAAAGGCGGGTTACACAATATTGGAGGAATAGTTGATCAGAAAAAAGATATAACATCTGGTTCGCCTGATTTAATTAAAGCTTTAGCTAGAGAGATGGAAGAAGAAACTGGAATTATTAATGAGGAATTTCAGCTAACAAGCTGTTTAGGGTTAATACAAAGTACAGAAACATACGCTTGTGACCTGCTGTTTTTAGCTAAAACCTTTTTGACAGCAGAAGAGATCAAGATGAGGAAGAATGACCAGGAATTAGCACTACGGTTTATCCCGAACACTCCAGAAGATATTGGGTACACTCTTCTAAGGAATTTAAAAACTGCTTCAGGCCCCTGTATAGCACTGCTTTATCTATACGGTAAACAAACTTTTGGAAAAGACTGGGCTGATTTTGTAAAAGAGAGATTTGCAAGAAGAAAAGCTTTGTACGATACTTTCAGTCCGGAATTATCAGAAAAGATGAGGGCAAGGCTAGAAAAACAACTCAAAAATTCCTAACTTAGCATCCTCAATTGCACATCTTCTGGAGTCATCACTGATACAAGTTTTGAGTATTCCCTGATTTTATTGCCACCATCTTGCCATTGAGATTTATAAGTTCCATTCTTTCTTTGCACCATACCTGAATGTTCTCTGGCTGAGGTGGCATGATAAGCCAAACTATCCCTGGCTTTTTCCACTAAAGGTAAATACCTTGGGTTGCGTTGACTCAACCTTTCTTCGGATATTACATAATCCATTTTAGGAATCTTCAAACCTTCTACACCCATCTCCCCTAGTACTTCTTCCACCATATCTTTCGATCGTTTCATATGGGGTTTTACTGTTACTATTATTACTTCATCGCTATTTTGGGCTTCCGCCCACCTTAAAGAGCAGATCAAATCATCCCATGTATTAACATTTTCCGGCTCAAAAACCATCTGAATATTTTTTCCCATGATTTTTGTTCCTACATGATTGATGAATTTTCTAACC
>CAZFVS010000145.1:0-2537 GCA_964522265.1 uncultured Gammaproteobacteria bacterium
AGCCAAAGAGGCATTTTCATCAAAGTCCCCATTTGAATTTTCTACCTCTTTTTCACTGCAGCAGGAAGTAGTATGATCGCCGGAGATTCCTAATTTATAAACAATCTCACGTTTTAAGGGTAGATAACTAAAGACAGCAAATAAGCTAATAATGATGATAACCAGAATGGGCAGTAGGCGGTGCATGAATCTATTGTGGTCTCAAAGTAAGTTTGGTGTCAAGAGGGAGCTTGGGTTGTTCTTATTGCACCTTCGCAATACCACGAGTGTAAACTCGTGGATGAAGGAGGTTCCGACGAAGTCGGACTCCGCGAAGCGGAGAGCAAGAAGATACCATGGGCGTCAGCCCGTGGAAGATTCATTATGATAACATAAATATCGATGCATTGGTTCTTAAAATTAACAACAATCTTTATTTTTATTTTGCTTATTTGGTCAGTAACCTTTATGGCTCTTCCCAAAATATTACCTCCGGAGGTAATTTCCGATTCAGAAGTTCATGGACTGCTGATCCGCGACCAGACTTGGGCTGGGACGATCAGGATAACAGGCGATTTAGTGACCGGCCCTAATACAACAATTACCCTAAAACCGGATACCAAAATTTTAGTGGCAGTGGATGGTGATAAAAACAACTTTGATTTTTTGCCATGGCACAATAAAAGCGGTGTCAACACTGATAAGGAATACAGAGGTGTAAGACACGGAGAACCTTTTTGGGATGAAGGACAAAAGATTCAGATACATTTTAATAAACTGGTTGCAATCGGTACAAAAGAGCAACCGATTACCATCACTTCGAATTCAGTTCAAGGAAGCCCGTATGATTTCAATGTCCTATCTGTAGGAAGCGGTATTTTATCGCAAGTGAAGCTGTCTAATTATAGAAGAATGGAGGTAGGGGGGAATACTGCAGTGCGCGATAGTGATATCACCAATACAGGGGAGTGTGCAGTCTGTATTACTTCTGGCAAACCGTCAATTATTAACAATATTTTTAGTAAAAACTTAAGGGAGTATATTTGGGTATACCGGTCCAGCCCCAAAATTTCCGACAACGAATTCAGGTCCACCCAAGGAGCAGGCATTAGGGTTAACCCATCCAGGGTTGGTGCTCCGGTCGTTATTTATAACAGTTTTGAAATGCCACAATCACTTGCTTTAGATTTCTTAGGAGGTGCAGAAAATCAGGGAGGGATAATATCCTCAAACAAATTCGCAGGAGGGACTACTATTCAGATCCCCTGTGACAGCAAATTGAAGATTTTTCAAAACAGCATTTTGGGGGTGGTGTCTTTTGCTACCGGTAGTTGCATTGGTTCTTATACATTTGGCCCCAATTATTGGGGGGCTCAAAATGCCCAAACTATTCTCTCTGACCAAATTATTTTGAAGGAGAAACAGTTCAAAGTTTTAATACCGGTTGTTTTACAAGAACCGCCCAGTACAACGGGGAAAAGAGAGCAATAATGTGTCAAATGCCGCAAGAAACGTAGTTTTATTGGTAATATTTATGGCAATTTTGGTTTTAGTTTTGAGTGTTGTCTATCTCAAACAACACCAAAGGAAGTTAATTTCACCTGTTTTAGGTATCTCTAAAATGAAATTTGCAGACAATATATGGATGCCAAAAGAAGCCAGTGGTGAAAGTATTACAAAAGATATTCCTGTCAGTGCCAAGGCTTACTTTTTTGTAGAGACTCAGACCGGACAGGTTTTATTCAAAGAAAACGCCCACTTAAGGTTACCGGTTGCTTCTTTAACCAAAATTATGGCAGTGATTATAACAATGGAAAACAGGTCTTTCGAGGATATTTTAGAAGTTTCAGAAAGGGCAGCCAATATGGAACCTGACAAGATGCTTTTGATAGCAGGGGAGAAACTGAAAATAGAGGAATTTTTAGAGGGGATTTTTCTGGTATCAGCAAATGATGCAGCAGAGGTTTTAGCGGAAAATACAATGGGTAGGAGAGAGGAGTTCATAAATCTTATGAACTCCAAGGCTTTGCAGTTGGGGATGGTGGACAGCTTATTTATTAATCCGACAGGTTTGGAAGAAGATGGTCTAAGCCAGTATTCAAGCGCTTATGATATTGCCTTAATGTCACGTTATGCCATTTATAAATGGCCTCATTTAGTGGAAATTTCCTCAAAGCCGCATATTTTTATTCCAAAAACAGATACCCACCAGGATTATGATCTGTATTCAGGGATAAATCTTCTGACAACTTACTCCGGAGTATTGGGTTTTAAAACAGGTTATACTCCGGAAGCAGGTCTAACCCTGGTTACTCTTGCAAGAAGGGGAGGAAGGGAGGTATTGGGGGTGATACTGGGTTCTGAAAGTAGGAGGGACGATGCTAAAGAGCTGTTAGATCGTTCTTTTGAAAAATTGGGTGTGAAAAATTCAACTGTATCAAACTAAATCTCCCCCACTCCCCTGTCGCGCCTGCAATATTGTACGACAACGAAAGAGACCCAGAGTTTGATTTTAAGATATAATTATGACTTGGGTTCAAAGTGTAAGCGCAACGATT
>CAZFVS010000146.1:0-1032 GCA_964522265.1 uncultured Gammaproteobacteria bacterium
CTTTGCCGATGGTCCTGTTAATAAGCGCGAGAGGGTTTACTAAATTTAGAGAATTTATCAGAAAAATGAAGCAGGTTTATATTAAAACAGCTGTCGTTTTATTTTGCGGATTGTTTGTCCTGATCAGTTTAATACACGCATTTATTACATATTCGGTACATTTTCCTGTGGACAGAAGTGAGTTTTCCATGATGGGGAATAAAGAGGCGGTGGAATATATTCTGGCCAACAAAGAAAAATACCAGGAAGTAGTTTTTGACCCTTTCAGGGGAGTAGACGCACCGACCATATACAGTCTGCCGGGTTATTATATCTTATTTTATGCAAAGTATGATCCGGCGCTGTACCAGAAGGAATTGATAGAGAATGAGAAAAAAGGGATTTCAGGTTTTGGCCAATACAGGATAAGGAAAATTTATTGGCCCAGTGACAGGTATGCCAAAGATACACTTTTTGTGGGCAGCCCCTGGAGCCTGCCGCTAAAAGACATAAAAGAGGAAGAGATTTTAAAAAGAATATATTTAAGTAATGGCCAGTTGGCGCTGCTTATTGTTAACCCTAAACCTCCAAAATGATCAGTGTTGGCAATAGTTAGAAATATTGCATATAATATTGTATTCTGCCCCACAAAATATGATAGATAGGGAATATTTAATGCAAAAACTTCTGCAGGTTAAAACAACGGAAGAGGATATACGGGATATTAGACCAGTGCCTAAAAGTACAATTATTTTAGGAGGAGGTGGAATTACTGCCAAAACTTATGGTCCAAAATTTGCAAAAGCAGACCTTCCAGTTGCTGCATTACTAGATACAAAAACAAAAGATCAGGCAGTATCGTTAGAAGTATTGAATCAGGCAGATTATTATCAAATTTCTCAAGATTATAATATTTGTGATATTGAAAAAATTATCCATAATTATCCTGATTCAGCTTTAATTGTAATGACTCCTCAACAGACTCATACTAGCATACTGGAAAAACTGGCTCCCTTACTTGATAAAAGGCAAATACCTGTTTGGATTGATAAA
>CAZFVS010000146.1:1042-2514 GCA_964522265.1 uncultured Gammaproteobacteria bacterium
GTCAGTAGATGAAGTTATTAGAATTAGTAAACTAATCGATAGATTTCCCAATTTAGCGCACCTTTTAGTTTCAGGAGGGTTTACTTTGGACAAAGCCACTCCCGAACTTGCATTACTTGCAGGAAGCAAAAAAGATTTTTTGGGGAAATTAAAAAACGTCCAGTTTCTTTTTATGGAAGGAAGCAGGCAATTTAGAGAGGTGATAGGAAGTTACGGAAGGCCTCATCTGGCTTTTTATCCAGGAGGAGGGATGTTGGGAGATCTGCTGGAACATCTAACGGATAAACTGATTAGGACGAATATTATTGATTTAAATTCTGAATTTTTATCAGTTTATCTTGGATATACTTCTATGGGAGAAGCAGATACTTCGATTCCCTGGCAGGTACCTGAAAATAAGGGATTGGCTGAAATGGAAGTAGAGTTGGTGATTTATGGAAAAGACAAAGTACCAATATTTTTAAATTTTGGCAAAAGGGGAGCACAGTTTCTGGGTGATATCAGAAGGTCAAAATTAGTTTTTGAGAATGCGGTTTTGGAAACTGATTATTCTGATTCTGGTAATGATTACACCTCATTTTTTTCAATTACTACAAAAGATTGCAAGACCACCACTGAGTTGGGTAAGGACCCTTATATATTAATGTTAGAGCGTTACAAAAAACTTTGGTCCGGACAAATTAACGGACAGGGTGGGATTTATGCACAACTTGTTAATGCAGTTATGATAGATGATATTTATAAAATTTGGAAAGGGGATAGACCGTTGATTTTTCAACAATCTCCAAAATCAAAAACATTTCGGGATATATCAAATTACAAAAATTCAGATGAGTATTATTTTAGACAACAAAAAGACTTCGAAACTTTTTGCAGGTTACATCCCGAGGTTTTATATGACAGAAGTTAAAGAAGTTCAAAATTACCGTCCCAAAGTATCAGTGGTTGTTTTGGGTAGAGGTGTGGGTATACATGATAAAAAGTTGAGTTTAAGATATGGCGCTGGTAGTGAACAGGATAGACAATCGATATTGGAAGAAATCAAAAATAGTAAAGGAAGACAAATTAAGCCAACAAGGCTGATTGAAACTGCAGTTTTAAAAACACCGGAAAAGGGTATCTTTGGGATTGAGGAGCATCCCATGTTTGATAATACGGCTGAGCCTAATGCCATAGACTCCAGATATGCCGGGGCAAATGCCAATGTGATTGCTGCAGTTGATATTGTGAGCGAAATAATCGATCAAAATAAAAAAGAGTTGGTTGGGGTTTTATGGGCAGCCGGCCGGACACCGGATATGTTGTCATATGCTCCTGAAGGTTTAACACAGGGAGAAGTCCTGGCTAGAAAATTCATCAATCATGTAGGAATAAAAGTCATGGGAAAAAATATTCAGATGGTTTTTGAGCCGGAAAATGTTAAAGATCGGAAGAGCACACGTCTGAACTCCAGTCACCTAGCAAGATCTCGT
>CAZFVS010000147.1:0-2507 GCA_964522265.1 uncultured Gammaproteobacteria bacterium
ATACGGTGGACAATCTCTGCATCAATATTTGTCATCAGCCTTTCAAAAAGATCAAACGCCTCTGTTTTATATTCAACCAGCGGATCCCTCTGAGCATAACCTCTAAGTCCGATACCTGCCCTCAAATCATCCATGGTATCCAAATGTTCTATCCATAAAGTATCTATGGTATTCAAATAAACAAAATTCTCCATCTGTCTTGCCAGCTCACTCCCTACTTGTTTCTCTTTTTCTTCATATAAATTTTTTCCGAGAGAGATCAGAAATTCACTTATCTTCTCTATAGACCCAAACTGTTTCAGCTGGTTGATTAAACCTTTTTTGCTGTTATCATCAAAGGGGATAATTATTGAGAATTCTTCGACAATTTTTTCCAGATCGAGCGTTTCAGTTGCATACACCAAGGTGATATTGTTTATCTCATTTTCTACCTTTTGCAAAATCTCCTCCTTGAGCCCTGTTTTGTTATTTTTATCTCCTATCGCCTCGAGTATCTGCTTACGCACTCCATAAATAATCTGGCGCTGCTGGTTCATCACATCATCATATTCCACAGTATGTTTTCTGATATCAAAGTTGTGGCCTTCAACTTTTTTCTGCGCCCCCTCAATAGCTTTAGAAACCAACCCATGTTCTATCGGTACATCCTCCGGCATCTTAAGAAAACTCATCACTTTGCTAACCTGTTCCCCACCGAAAATCCTCATCAGGTCGTCCTCCAGAGCAACGAAGAATTTGGTTTCCCCAGGATCTCCTTGTCTGCCGGAGCGGCCCCTCAGCTGATTGTCAATTCTTCTTGACTCATGCCTTTCAGTCCCTATGACAAACAGTCCCCCCAATCTGTCTACACCCTTCCCCAATTTAATATCCACCCCCCTGCCTGCCAGGTTAGTAGCTACCGTAACCGCACCTTTTTGTCCTGCATCAGCAATTATCTCTGCTTCTTTCTCATGGTTTTTAGCATTCAAAAGCGCATGAGAGATACCTTTCCTCTTCAAAAGTTCCGATAGAAATTCATTTTTTTCAATTGAAGTAGTGCCGACTAAAACCGGCTGTCCTTTTTTAAATAACTCTTCGACTTCACCAGCAACAGCGGTATATTTTGCTGTCTGGGTTTTATAAATTGCATCCGGGTGGTCTGCCCTCACCATGGGTCTGTGCGTCGGGATGATCACTACATCAAGTTTATATATTTTTGCGAACTCCTCCGCTTCAGTAGCAGCAGTACCTGTCATCCCGGAAAGCTTCTTGTACATCCTGAAGTAATTTTGGAAAGAGATTGTCGCCATTGTCTGCGATTCCTGTTGAATAGGCACATTTTCTTTGGCTTCAATAGCTTGATGGAGCCCTTCGGAGTAACGGCGTCCCGGCATAAGCCTTCCGGTAAACTCATCTACTATAATGACTTCCCCATCTTTGACTACATAATCCTTATCTTTCTGGAATAAAGTCTTCGCTTTAAGCGCTTCTTCAATATGATGAAGTGTGGAAAAATCTTTTTCATACAAATTATCCACCCCCAGTATCTTTTCAATTTTGATTGTCCCATGCTCCGAAAGGTGGGCTGTATGCTGCTTTTCATCAACTACAAAATCCGTACTTGCAGATAATTTATCAACGATCTCGGAAAATTTTATATATTTGTCTGTAGCCTCCTGCGCAGGGGCAGAGATAATCAGCGGGGTCCTTGCTTCATCTATCAAAATTGAATCTACCTCATCAACAATGGCAAAATAATGACCGCGCTGCACCTGTTGGTCTATAGTCAGTGCCATGTTATCCCGAAGATAATCAAAGCCAAATTCATTATTAGTCCCATAGGTAATATCCGCAGCATAAGCCTCTTTACGCGAAACCGGTCTCAGGTGTTTCAACCTCTTATCGGTAACTTCCTTATTAGAATATTTAGGGTCATAGAAGAAAGCCTGCTCGTGGACTATAACAGCGCAGGATAGACCTAATGCATGGAATATCGGACCATTCCAACCGCAGTCCCTCTTTGCCAGATAATCGTTGACTGTCACAAGATGTACACCTTTGCCTGCCAAAGCATTCAACCCCAGTGCCAAAACTGCGGAATGGGTTTTCCCCTCGCCTGTCTTCTGTTCTGCAATTTTGCCTTCGTGTAAAGCTATCCCTGCCACAAGCTGCACATCAAAATGGCGCTGATCGAGCTCTCTTAAGCCTACCTCCCTTACTAAGGCAAACATTTCCGGTAACAGGTCATTTAATGCTTCCCCTTTTAAATGCCTTTTTTTAAGCTCCTCAACCCTGGAAAGGACTTTTTCAGCTGTTAATTTTTTAGTCTTAGCTTCCAAATCGTTAATTTTTTTAACAATTTGGCCCAAACGGTCAAGCTCTCTCTTATTTGCATCAATTAGTTTGCTAAAAAGGTTCAACATAACATTTCATATTTTAGCAATTCCGAGCTAAATAATCTATTTGGCGGATATTGGTAATTGTTCAGGATTTGACAAAACCTTCTAGGATTAGGCACACTTAATTAA